>JALQTQ010000477.1 GCA_023263995.1 Akkermansiaceae bacterium
TGGCACCGGTGCCGGAACCTCCGAATTGTCCCAAATCGAGGGCGAGGTCGCCCGCCGTTTCGCTTCGACCGGTACCATCAGCGGAGAACGAAGTTCCGGGTTTCAAAACTGCCGAGAATCCTTTGACGAGGTCGAGGGCGGTATCGGGGGCACTGGCATCGTTGAAATCCCAAAAGGCCACAATATCCAGCAGGCCGTTCCGCAGGGGACGGGAAACGAGGTCGTTGGGATTTGAGGATGCGTAGAGAACCTCAAGTCCATCATCGAAGCCATCGTCATCGCTATCGGCAGCAAGGGGATCGGTGCCGGTGTCATTCGTGTCGACAAAGGTGCCGGTGCCCGTTTCGACCGCGTCATTCAGACCATCGCCATCGGTGTCCGGATTGAGTGGGTCGGTTCCAGCGGTCATCTCTTCGCCGTCGAGTAAGCCGTCGTCGTCCGAATCGCTATCGTTGGGATCGGTCCCGGCAAGGAATTCCTCCAGATTGGTGGCTCCATCGAGATCTTCATCGTCGTCGGCATCATTGGTCGCCCCGTCGAGGGGAGGACGAGCCGCTTCATAGGCGTCGGGCATGCCGTCATCGTCCGAGTCGGGAAGGTATTCCACCGCGACCGAATCGATCTCCCAGTTGGGAATACCAGCCCCACGGGCACCCTCATCCCAAGCTCCGACAAAGCGGACTCGCATTGTTTTTCCCGATGCGATTCCCCCCAGGTCCGCAATACTGGTGATGAAGGCGGGAGTGAAATAACCGACCGAATCACCATTGAAAGCATCGGTGCCCCTGAGAACATGGTTGCCTCGCAAAATGCCGGAGGTGTAGCCATTTTGAGAAAAGGCGGAATTGGGCACCTTGACAAAGGGCCCCCCATCGATGGAGACCTCGATGGCGGCTCCATCCCAATCATCGCCTTCGATGCTGTGCCGGTGGGTGAAAGAGATCTGTAAGCCGCCCGTTTTGCTCGCGGTGATTTCGGGACTCGTGAGGTAGTTGGTGGAAGGTCCCGAATTATCCCCTTCCATTGACCAGGTGCCGCTGGCGGCGTTATAGACTCCCGGGATGGGAGTGTTCCCCGAGGACTCCTCGACAAACCCGCCATCGCTGGCGTCGAAGTTTTCGTCGAGAAGGCTTTGGGCCGGGAGGGAGTGGATCAGGAGAGCCGAGAGCGAAAAGGCCCTGATACGCGCGTGATATTTGAGATGGCTATTTTTCATGGTGTGTGCCTTTTAAGCCCTATCGGCCTATCGAAACGACGACGGGAAGTCAAGTTGATTGCGGAGGCAGAGTGCAGTGCGCTCCGACGGATCCGGGCAGTGGCAGGTGGAGTCATACCAGACGCTGTGG
>JALQTQ010000478.1 GCA_023263995.1 Akkermansiaceae bacterium
GCTGGTGTCAATTGTTTCTGAGCAGAGCAAACCAGATGCTTCAACGGAATAGGTCGACAATCATCGTGCTGCCGGAGAGCGATGACGTTGAAATGCTCAACCAGGCAGCCAAGGCCATGGGTATCGATGTCGAACTGATGCTGCCTGGATCTAAGCGCTCAGAGAGATTCAAGACCTTTCACGCGCTGTTAGACCGTGTCAAAATCGTGATCGGCACCCGCTCTGCCATCTATGCCCCAGTAGCTCAGCTTGGACTGGTTGCTGTTGCCGATGATCTTGATGACAGCCTGCGCGAGGTCGGGTCGCCCCACACCCAGATTCGGGATCTAGCACTCATGCGTGCGGGGGATACGGCCAGCGTCTTGTTTGCGAGTCCTTACAGATCGCTAGAACTGCAACGGTTGGTGGAGATTGGATACCTCAAGGAGATTGAAGCCGAGGATCGTCCGTTACGTATATCGTTCACGGAGCCAGGCCTGCGGATTGATGAGGCATCCTTCAAACTGGTGCGCGATTCACTAAAGCAGGGTCCGCTGCTGGTGCTATTGCCCCGCAAGGGCATGGCATCTGCGGCTTGGTGCGCCAGTTGTGGGGATCGACAACGGTGCACCTGCGGGGGGTTTATCTGGGAGCCAAAAGCAGGAGTCTTTGCCTGTCGACTATGCGGCAAGGTTCACCTTAGCTGCCAGAGCTGCAGCCACCGCAGCTTCAGACCAGGTAGGAAAGCCTCTGGGCGAACTGTGGCTGAGCTGGGGAAGGCGTTCCCAAACTCGGTAGTCATGGAGGCAACTGCCGAGCACAAACCAAGCGGCGTGGGGAAAGCGAATCAAATCGTCATCGCAACCCCGGGCAGCGCACCGCGGACTCCCAAGGGGTATTCCGCCTTGCTTATTTTGGATCCAGATGTGTGGCTCTCGGCGCAATCGCTGCAAGCCGAGCAGTTTGCCTTGCGCGACTGGACTGAGGCAATGCAATTGCTGAACCCTTCGGCACGGGTGGTGATCTCCGGTCTGGGTTCCAACCTAGGTCAACCTCTCTCGCTTTGGCAGCACCGGGAGCTTGCCAGTGCTGCACTTGGTGAAGCCAGACAACTGGGATTACCACCTGCGAATCGATGCGTGACACTAACCGGTCAAGCTGCAACATTGCAGAAGGTTGCATCGGTCCTGGGCGACCTGGGGTGCCGGCGGCTGAGCCAGTCCGATACCTCAGCCACTTTTACCTTTCCTTACCGGCAGGGTCCCGAAGTCGCCCGGGAGCTAAGGGCAGTAGCCCTGGCTACC
>JALQTQ010000479.1 GCA_023263995.1 Akkermansiaceae bacterium
ATGAGAGTATCGGCGGTAGCTTAATTGTTAATGGTAGCTTAACAGTAAATGGCGATAGCTTAAACGTTGCTGGAAATGCTAGTTTGGGTGGTAGTTTAACCGTTGGTGGTGATGTTACACTAGATCCTTCAGCTATATTCTATTATGGCCCAGCTATAGCTACGGGTGAAAGTGATGGCGAAGGTAATGAAATATACCATAGATTATCATTCGACTCAAATATTGAAAGAATTGTTGATTCTGACTTTATTGGTGAAAGATTCCAAACTCCATGGAATGTAACGGCAAAAGGTCAGCAAATTTATTATGACGAAGGCGGCGCTGTTATTATTGGTTCACCAGCAGATGTTGCAGAAAATGATTCAGCAACTAAGTTCTTGGTAGCTTCTGGTAATGCAATCTTTACTCATAGAACTGATCCTGATTCTGATCTAAATAATTTGACAACAAATGTTGTGCCAAATTATGGTGCCGGATCACGAATGATGTGGATTCCACAACGTGGAGCATTCAGAGTTGGTAGCGTAGAAGTTGGTGGCGATACTACAATCTGGGATGAAGCCCGTGTTGGTTTAAAATCATATGCATTTGGTGTAAATGCAGAGGCCGGCCATTATTCTGTTGCAATTGGTAATGATATATCTGCTGGTACAACAACAGTTCCTAATAGTATTGCATCAGTTACAGTTGGTCTTGGGATTGCAAACCAATCATCATTATCACTAGCTGTTGGTGTCAATATTGCTCATAATAAAACATCAGCTGAAATTACTTCAATTGGTAGAGAAATTTTAAACCCACATAGTAAGAACGTTGCTATTGGTGATAGCATTAATATTTCTTATCTAAATGCTGAAAACGTTGGTATTGGTAAGCAGATTGTTGTTAGTGGTTCATCGTCTGGTGTTGGTGTTGGTAAGAAAGTTACTGCAAGCAATGGATCTGTTGGCGTAGGTAGAGATATTTCAGTATCGGGTACAGGCGTTGCAATTGGTAATGATGCTATTGCAGCATATGGTGTTGCAGTTGGTAAGAACGCTGATGCTACAACATATAATGCCGTCTCAGTTGGTTTAAATTCAAAAGCTGGTGGTAATTCTGCTGTTGCGGTTGGTAATACCGCAATTGCAAGTGGTCCTTCTTCTGTTTCTGTTGGCCTAT
>JALQTQ010000047.1:0-13635 GCA_023263995.1 Akkermansiaceae bacterium
CACCAGCAAAGTGGGCGGCGTTGGGCCGTGGATCTTGATCTCGAAAAGTTCTTCGATTTCGTGAACCACGACATCCTCCTTGCCCGACTCCGAAGGTGGGTGGCGGACGCGGTCCAGCTTTCGCTGATTGGTCACGATCTCCGAGCTGGGATGATTGAGAAAGGAACCGAGACCACCCGCACCCAGGGAAGCCCGCAAGGCGGACCGCTGTCGCCCAAGCTCTCCAAGGTCCTACTCGCCGGATTCGACAAGGAACTGCGGCTCGAAGACGAGTCAGCTGGCCTGGGCGGTCGTAGTCTGGAGACAATCACTCCCGTGATTTTGGCGGTGGGAGTGGGATGAAGATCTGCTAGACTGTTTGGGTGAATGCTTTGTTGTGGGGATTCTGGCTGGTGGTGGTGATTGCGATTGCGGTGTGGGCATTTGGTTCTCAAAAGCGAAGGCGACAAAAAGCGCTGGAGCAGGCCGGTCCGCTTAGCGACGAGGACCGGGGATTTCTCGATGACCATTTTGATCTTTGGAAAAAGATCCCCGACGAGTTGCGCCGCCGGATCGAACCGATCATCCAGGTCTTGGTGGCCGAAAAGAATTTTGAGGCCTGCGGAGGTCTGGAGGAGGTCACCCGTGAAATGAAAGTGGTGGTCATGGCCCAAGCCGCCCTTTTGTTGGTGGGGCGGGATCATCGCTTGTTCTCAAAGCTCCGAACGGTGCTGGTGTATCCCGATGCCTTTTCCGGGGGGCGCGAGGAGGACGATGATTCAGTCCGCCTGGGAGAAAGCTGGGAGTCGGGGAGCGTGATTCTTTCCTGGCGAAGTGTGCAGCGGGGAGGGGAGGACGAGAAAGACGGGCGAAATGTCGTCCTGCACGAATTCGCCCACCAGCTCGATCAGGAAAACCGCCATGCCGATGGGTTGCCACAACTGGAGAACCGAAACACCATCGGCAAGTGGGCCCACGCCTTTTCATCGGCTTACGAAGACTTTTGCCGGGATCTTGATGAAAGACGTAAAACCGTGATGGATCCCTATGGAGCAAGCAACCCAGCCGAGTTTTTCGCGGTCGCGACCGAAACGTTCTTTGAGAAATCGAAACAATTGCACCGGGACTACCCGCAACTCTACGAGCAAATGAAAGAGTATTACGGGCTCGACCCGTTGAAGTGGTAGGTGCTCTCAGTTGGCTTTCTCGTGCTTTTTCTCCACCTCAGACGCCCCCTCTTTGACGAATTTGCTTACAATCGAGGCATGGTTTCGAGCCACCTTGACCGCTTCCGGAGTTGTCCCGATGACTGTCACTCGCAAACCGTTGGGGAGTTCTTCGGCCTTGACCTTGAGTTGGTCGTAATATTCGGTCATCTCAGCATACGCCGGATCCCAGCGCCGAACCATGGCGCCGGAATCAAGTCGCTTCTCCATGTAGCGGAAGTGCGTCTTCAACTTCTCTGCCAGCTTCTTGTCTTCACTTGTTGTCGTTGCGGTGTAACCTTTTTCGACCAATGCCACTTTCCGTAGCAACTTTTGATGGTTTTGGGCCAAGTCGTGGATCAGGTTGCGTTGCTCTGCAGGGAGGGGACCACGCATGCCACCCTTGCCACCCGGACCTTGGGCCACAGAAAAAAGGGAGCTTACTCCGAAGGCGAAGATTGCGATCGTCTGTCTGATTCTCTTCATACCTACACTCTCATATTTTCGAATGAGTATCACAAGGGTGATCTTTCCTTTCGTCCAAGTTTGCCCTGACCTTGCGATGGGGAGTGCCAGGGAGGGTTGAGGGGCAGACGGCTCTGATCGCCAGCACCTCGTTTCGGCTTTTGACAGGCGGGATGGGAGTCTCCATGGTTATCGGCGATGTCGGTCCCGCAAAATACCATCGCTCTGGTCTACGACTACGACCAGACCTTGAGTCCCAGCTACATGCAGGACGACGTCCTTTTCCCCCGATTCGGCATCGATCCCGAGCAGTTCTGGCGAAAGTGTAATGTGCTCGTGAAGGAAAAGCAGTGGGACGGAGAGCTTGCTTACATGAAGTGCCTGCTTGACTACCTCGGAATGGACAATGTCACGAATGAGGACCTCATTGAGTTGGGGAAGGGATTGAGTTACTATCCCGGGGTCGAGGATGTCTTTGATGAGATCCGGGAGTTTTGCCTCCGGGCGGAACATCAGGCAGCGGGAATCACCATCGAACACTACATTGTCTCCTCCGGCCTGCACGCCTTGCTGAAAGGATGCTCGCTGGCCGGCAAGGTGAAGGCGATCTTTGGCTGCGAATTTGGAGAGGACGACTTGGGTAGGATCAGCTTCCCCAAACGAACCATTTCGCACACCACCAAGACTCAGTATCTTTTCCGGATCAACAAGGGGATGCTCAATCACCATGATGACGTCAACGACCACATGCCGGCACAAGCTCGGCCGATACCATTTCAAAATATGATCTACGTCGGTGACGGACCGACGGATGTCCCCTGTTTCACCGTGATGAAAAAGAATGGCGGGCATGCCATCGCGGTCTACAATCCCAAAGATCAGACCGGTCGGAGCTTTCGAAAGTGTTTCCAGCTTTGCACTCATGCCGGTCGGGTGAAGCATATCGCTCCGGCGGACTACCGGAAGGGGAGTCATTTGCGCTTGTTGCTGGAGGAGATGGTGAAGGAAGTGGCCGACCGCATTTTGCAGGAGCGTCTGGAAGAAGGTCAACAGGGCCGGGTGGCTGCTCCGGGTTTTTGATTGGTGATTTGATGAACGGCGAACAATTTCACTGTGTCGGGGTGTGTGGCACCGCGATGGGATCGGTGGCAGCGGCGAGGATCGAAAAGGGGTTCACGGTGACGGGTTCCGACCAAGCGGTCTACCCTCCGATGTCGACTTTCCTGGAGAGCAAGGGAGTCGGGATCATGGAAGGGTATCGGCGGGAAAATATTCCGTCCGAAGCGACGACCGTGGTGATTGGGAATGCCATCAGTCGGGGGAACCCGGAAGCCGAAGAGGTCCTCAATCGTCGTCTACGATACCTCTCCTTGCCCGAAGTGCTGAAGGATCACTTCTTGCGCGGCCGAAGGAATTACGTGGTCAGCGGAACCCATGGCAAAACCACCACCAGTTCCATCTTGGCCTGGTTATTCGAATCGGCGGGGCATGAGCCCGGTTTCATGATCGGGGGGATTCCGGCTAACTTTGGACAAGGGGCCCGTTTCACCGACTCGAACTTCATGGTGATGGAAGGCGATGAATACGACACCGCCTTTTTCGACAAGCGATCCAAGTTTCTCCACTACCTCCCCGAGTTGGTGGTGATCAACAACATCGAATTCGATCACGCCGACATCTACGACAAGCTCGACGAAATCATCCTGACCTTTTCACGTTTGTTGAAGATCGTCCCGGAGAACGGCATGGCTCTGATCAATGGAGATGATCCGAATTGCCTGATTGCTGCGCGAAATGCTCCTTGTCCGGTGAAACGGGTGGGTTTTTCAGGTGAATGCGACTTCCGGATCACGAATGTGCAATATCATCCTGCGGGAAGCCGATTTTCCATCGATGGTGAATCCTATGAAGTCCCCATGGTGGGCGAGTTCAACGTTCGGAATGCCGCAATGGCTGTTTGTGCGGCGAGCTTCGCCGGGATCCCGGCCGATGACATCCGCCGAGGGTTGTCGGGATTCACGGGGATTGCGCGCCGCCAGCAGGAGCGCGGTCAGGTCAACGGGGTAACAGTGGTTGACGACTTTGCCCATCATCCCACCGCCATTTCCCTCGCAATTGACGGCTTGCGCCAGAAGTACGATGGGTGTCGTTTATGGGTCCTTTTTGAGCCGCGGTCAAACACGACCCGTCGCAAGGTGTTTCAGCGCGAACTGGCGACAGCCCTGCAAAAGGCCGATCTTGTTGTGATCCCCGCAGTTCCCGATGCCGGGAAAGTGGCGGTGGAGGATCGCTTGAACCCGAGGAAGCTGGTTGAGGATTTGGCCCAAGCAGGGACCGAAGCCTGGTTTCTGGAGGAGGTGGAGGAGATTGTGGGCCATGTGGTGCGGCGGGCTCTTCCGGGCGATGTCGTGGCCGTGCTCAGCAACGGCGGATTTGGCGGCATTCATGGGAAGCTGCTGACCGCGTTGGAAGCTTGACCGGAATTGGACCGGGTCTCACCCGACAGAGCGCTCCAAAGGGCAGAGCTCAGGGGCGGCTGTCATGCGGTCACGCGGAAGAAGCCTCGGACGGCTTCTTCTGTTTTGCGTGCCAGCTCTTCGAGCGCCTCACCGCGCTGGCAAGCGATCGCTTCGGCGGTGAGCCGGGTGTAGGCAGGCTCGCATCGCTGGCCCCGGTGCGGAGTTGGCGCAAGGTAGGGAGAGTCGGTCTCGAGCATGAAAGAATTGTCGGGAACCGCCTTGACCGTGGCCACCACCTCGGAGGCGTTCTTAAAAGTGGCGATGCCGGTGAAGGAAATGAGACCACCAAGGGTCAAGACCTTTTCCGCCATTTCCGGAGGGCCTGGAAAGCAATGGAAAACGGCCCGAACATCGTCTGAGAAGTCCCGGTAGATGGTCAGGGCATCCTCGAAGCTGGCGTGTCCCGCGCGATCGCGGGTGTGAATGACGACATTCATTCCACTGGTGCGGGCCAGTTCGAAGTGGCGGCGCAGGAAATCGCGCTGGCGGGCATGGTAAGTGTCATCATTCCATCCACCGGGTGCGGGATGGAAGTAGTCGAGACCGGTTTCTCCGATGGCCGCGACCTTGGGGTCGTCTAAATGGGGGGCGATGAGGCTTTCGAAGTCGTCACGCGTCTGATGAACATCGCAGGGGTGAATGCCGAGACAGGCGAAGACCTCGTTGTGTTCCTGGGCGAGGCGAAGATTGCGTTCCTGGTCTTCTTCGTCGGTGGCGAGGGTGATCAGGCGACGGACCCCGGCGGCCGTCGCTCGTTCGATCAACGCTGGGATTTCCTCCGGCGCGAACTTTGCCGAACCGAGGTGGCAGTGGGAATCGGTGATCTGAAAGGACACGTGTTACGATTGGAGGTAGGTGCGCTCCTTGTAAAAGTAGGCGAAGGGGACGTAGAGGATCGCGGTTGCCAGCATCAACAGGGTGAAGAGGCGAAAGTAGGCCGCCCCCTCCAGGGTGGAACCGCCACCCACCGAGGATTCCACCTCGAAAACGTAGGGGCTTGTCTCGGTGTTTTTCTTTTCGGTGGCCTGCAATTCCTTCTTCCGTCGGTCCAGCCAAGACTCGCCTTCCTCCTTCTTCTCCGCTTGCTTGAGGGTGATGGTCATGTGGAGGTCCCATTTGCTTGCGGCCTTCTTGTCGGGGCCATCGGATGAAAGACGTGCAGTGACGGAGTTCAATTGACGGTAGCGGAAGGGATTTCCCCAAGGATCGTCGGGGAGATCGATGCTGTCGGAAGGGGGAAGGATCTTGTTTTTTTCCACCTCGGCTGAAATTTGGGTGAGGAGGTCCTTGAATTGTTGATCAAGGCCTTCGGTTTTGAAGGTGTGGAGGGCGTGTTCCTTCTCCTTTTCGGGAGGAAGAATTTCATCGCCCGTTTCCTTTTTGCCATCAAAGCCGACGGCGATTTCCTCTGGGGTGGCCTTTGGAATGATGATGGCTTTGTTGACGCCAGCGGTGAAGAAGTTCCCCACGCCGACCGACACCAAAAAGACCCCCATCACCACTGACTTCATCTTCTTGGGAGCCTGGGTATACGAGAATTCGAGAGCGACGATCGAGACCATCACCTCCGCGGCGGTGAGGAGGGCATAGGCCAGAATCTGCCAAGCGACCGAGGGGCGCTCTCCGGCGTCGATCCACACTTGGGCGAGAGTCACCACCGCGAAAGAGGCGGCTGCAAGGAACAAGCCGATGCCGATCTTTCGCAGGGGCGTGAGTTTCCAGACCTTGTTGAGGTTCGGGTAAACGAACATCGTGAAGATCGGAATGAAGGTCAGGATGAGGAGGGGATTGATGGCCTGAATCTGAGACTCGAGCCACTCGATGCCGAGGAAGTTACGGTCCATATCCTGGGCTTGGAAAACCCACGAGGAGCCGGTCTGATCAAAGAGGGCCCAGAAGATTGCGATGAAGAGGTAGAGTGGGGCGAGCTTGCCGAGGGCAACGAGGCCCTCGCGGGAGAAGGTTTCCTCGACGAATTTCTTCCCTCCCGCCGGAACGTGGATGAACTTGTGGCGACCCATCCAAAAAAACAGGGTGGCGAGCGCCATGAGAGCTCCGGGGATGCCGAAAGCCCAGTGGGGACCATACCACTTGAGAAGCCATGGCGTCATCAGGGTCGAGACAAAAGAGCCGAGGTTGATCGAGAAGTAGAACCAGTTGAAGATTTTGGTGAGGAGGTGTGAGTTGTTCTTGCCGAACTGATCCCCCACGTGAGCCGAGACGCAGGGCTTGATTCCGCCGGCCCCGATGGCGATGAGGGCGAGGCCTCCAAAGAGCCAGAAGCGAGAATCGCCAAAGCTTCCCATGAAGGCGAGAGCGGCATGGCCGGCGCAGTAAACGAGGGAAAGGGTGATGATTGTCCGATACTTACCGAGAAAGATGTCCGAGAGAAGAGCCCCGAAGAGGGGGGTCAGGTAGACCCAGAAAACAAAGTCATGATAGACGGCGGTGGCCTCGGTCTGGCTCATCTGCTGGCCTCCGGGGCCATCCATGAGCCAGAGGTATTGCGTCATGAAAACCACGAGAATGGTTCTCATTCCATAGAACGAAAAGCGCTCGGCAGCTTCGTTGGAGATGATGTAAGGAACGCCTCCGGGCATGCCGGTGGTTTCAGTGGGCGTGGAGCGATAGTCGGAACTCAAAACGAGAAGTAAAGGTTTCGGGGCATTTCAGGCGATCAACGCCCGGGGTCAATCACCGAATTCCCGTCGTGAATTCGGGCGGACTCCGCGGGGAGCAGAAAGGATACCGCTTTCCGTCAAGGGCGGGGGGAAGGTTGGGCTGTCCTGACGATCTTGCCCGTCCGGAAGGAAAAAGAAAACGCCCCGCGGGGAAGCGGGGCGTGGATTCAGTCGGCGAGCTCTTGAAGTGCCGTTGAGCTTAGCTTTCGGGCTGGGCGGCAGCTTCGGTCTTTTCATCGGCGCTGATCCAGCCGGAAAGACCGACCTTAAGGTGATGGACATGCTTGTAACCGAGATCCATCGCCGCTTTGGCCCCCGCCTTGTAGGCTCCGCAAGCCGGTCCACCACAGTAGGCCACGATCGTCACGTCCTTGTCTTCCGGGAGAGCCTTCTTCAGGCCATCCTTCCCAAGGGCGCGGAAGTCGAGAGCTCCGGGAATGTGGGCCTTTTTGAAGGAGGCAGTGCCATTGACATCGATCAGGACGATCTTTTTGTCTTTTGCCATCGCCTTTTTGAGGTCCTTGAGGCTGATTTCGGCGATTGTGCCTGCTTTCGCATCGTGAGCGCATTTTCCGCAGTGAGCGGAGGCGAGGGAGACGGTTCCAACGAGAGCAAATGCTCCCACGGCGAGTGTCAGTAGTGATTTCATCATATTGAAGTGCCTTCTTGGCAGAGGTTCGATGATCGCGGGCGGACTTTATTCCATTGATTGCGATTTTTTCAAAAATGAGTCCGGAAGATCACCATTCGATGGCGGCAGCGGCCCAGGTCAGGCCGGCTCCGAAGGCGACCATGACAATGTTTTCGCCGCGTTTGATTTTGCCTTCGCGGTTGGCTTCATCGAGAGCGATGGCGATCGCGGCTGCCGAGGTGTTGCCGTATTTGTGGAGGTTGACGAAGACGCGTTCGTTCGGGACGGCAAGGCGGGAGGCGATGGCGTCGATGATGCGCAGGTTGGCTTGGTGGGGAATCACGAGCGTGATGTCTTCAGGCGATAGTCCGGCCCGCTCGATCACGGTGTTGGCGGAGTTTTTCATGCGGGTCACCGCATGTTTGAAGACTTCCTTGCCCAGCATGGCGAGGGTGGCCAAGCCCTCGCCGGCGTTGTCGAGGGTGATGGGGCAAGCCGAGCCGCCCCCGGGAATGTTGAGCAGATGGGTCTGTTGTCCATCGGTCCCGATGTCGGTGGCGAGGATACGGCCTTCTCCCTCTCGCGAGGCACGCAGGACAGCGGCACCGGCCCCGTCGCCAAAGAGGACGCAGGTGGTGCGGTCCTTCCAGTTGACAAAGGCAGAGAGTTTTTCCGCCCCGATGATGAGGGCATTGGCAAAGGCCCCACTTTCGATCATCCGCTTGGCAATCTTCATCGCGTAGAGGAAGCCGGAGCAGGCGGCCGAGATATCGAAGGCTACGGCTCGCTCGGCACCGAGTTGCTGTTGCACGTAGCAGGCGGTGGCGGGAGTGAGAGTGTCGGGCGTGATGGTGGCGACGATGATGAGCTCAATGTCCGAGGCTTCCAAGCCCGACTGTTCGAGAGCCTTTTGGGCAGCCTTGGTACCGAGGTGAGAAGTCGATTCTCCTTCAGCGGCGATGTGGCGTTCCTTGATGCCGGTGCGGGTCACGATCCATTCGTCCGAGGTCTCGACGAGCTTGGAAAGGTCCTCATTGGTCAGGATTTTTTCGGGCACGTAGCTCCCGGTCCCAGCAATGGTCACGCCGTGATTCATGGGCGGAGTCAAGGCGAGGAGGACAGCAGCGGCAAGCTTTGAAAACGGGGTCTTTCATTTTGGCAAGTTTCTTGCGAGCAGACCAAAGCCGTCTATCGTGCGCCATGAACTTAGAGTGCACCGCTCAAAGCTGCAAGGCCCCCGATTGGATGAGGGTGGCGCTCAAGCTGGCTGGGATTTACAATCTCGTGTTTGGGCTCTGGGTGATCGGTTGGCCCGACGGCTGGTTCGCGCTCTCGGGAATGGACTCGCCCCGCTATCCCTTTCTCTGGCAGTGCATCGGGATGATTGTGGGAGTTTACGGCGTGGGCTACTTGGCAGCCAGCACCGCGCCCTTGCGTCACTGGCCGGTCGTGCTGGTGGGTTTATTGGGCAAGGTTTTCGGGCCGATCGGCTTCGTTTGGGCGGCCTGGCAGGGAGAGTTGCCCTGGCAAGCGGGTTGGATGATTATCTTCAACGACCTCATCTGGTGGGTTCCTTTTACGATGATTCTCTGGGGGGCGGCTTGTCTCATGGTGGGGAGGCCGGTGGTGGGAGAGCCGATGCCCTTGGAGCGGGCGGTGGATACTTTTCGGCTCAGTTCGGGAGAAACTCTTCGAGAGGCCTCGGAAAGTGAGGCTTTGGCAGTCATTTTCCTCCGTCATTTCGGTTGCACCTTTACCCGTCAGTTACTCAAAAACCTGCGTGACATGCACCAGCGGGCCGAGAAGGAAGGTGCGCGCTTGGTTCTCGTTCACATGCTCCAAGAAGGCGAGGAAAACGAGTATGTCGAAAATGCCGGGGTGGGGCGGATTGCCGATCCGCGTTGCGACCTTTACCGGGCCTTCGGTCTGGGAAAAGGTGGGTTCCTGGAGCTTTTCGGGCCGCGGGTCCTTTACCGGGGGGCGGTAGCCTTTTTCCGGGGATGCGGGGTGGGTATGCTGCGGGGGGATGGTTTACAAATGCCCGGCGCTTTCTTGGTGCGAAACGGAAGAATCCTGCGGGGTCAGAAAGCTGCCACGGCGGCTGATCTCCCGAGCGTGGAGGCACTCTTTGGCTCGGACGATGGCGCGGAGGGACCTTGATCGAGAAGAGCCGAACCGTCGCGCTCGCGTTGCTGGACTGGGTGCTCTGCCTTGTATCGAGCGCAAGGCGGTGGGGGCAATCGGGGCCATCAATGCTTCCCGCTTGGCGATGAAAAGTTGGGGGCCCGTTCGAGCTCTCTCGACAAGGTCTTCGTCACGGTCAGAGGCCCTGGGGCTGATGTCTTTTCCAATCATAAGCAGGCCGCACCGGAAGGACTGGCGGTAAACATCGTCGGTTGCTGAAGGGCACGGCCTCGAATCACGGGACTGGAGGACGATGCTAGGATCACCGGCTTGGAAGAACTTTTCTTGTTCGCTTGTCGATGCATGGTTCTCCTCTAAACTGCGGACGTGGTCAAAATGCGAAAAACGCGGATTATCTGCACTCTCGGGCCCGCGACCGAATCTCCGGAAATGCTTCGCAAACTTCTCCGGGCAGGGGCTGATGTCTTCCGACTCAACATGAGTCACGCCCAGCATGATTGGTGTCGTGAGATCTGTGCGCGAATCCGCGAGGCCTCCGAGGAGGTGGGCAAGGCCGTGGGTGTCCTCTTCGACCTACAGGGGCCGTCGATCCGGACGGGCGATGTGGAGGAAAAAATCGTCCTCGAACCCGGCGATCTCGTGGAATTCCGGAATCAGGGAACCGAGGCCCGGCTCGAGAAATCGACCACCATGAACTATCCCGGTTTGATGTCGGATGTGGTGGAGGGAAACCAGCTCACGGTCGACAACGGGGAGTTGTTGATGAAGATCAGGGAGATTGAGGAAGACCGGGTGATTTGCGAGGTCATCACGGCAGGGACGATGGGTTCGCGGAGGCATATCAACCTGCCCGGAGTGCGCTTGAAACTGCCGGCACTCACCGAGAAGGACTTGGCCGATATCAAGATCGCGGCGGAGTGCCGCGCTGACTTCTTGGCCGGGTCGTTTGTCCGCGATGCTGCGCACGTGCGCGAACTCCGAGCCGCCATCCGGACTGAGGGATGTGAGGCCGAGATTGTTTCAAAACTCGAAGATCAGGAAGCCATCCGGCAGCTCGATCACATTATTCGGGAATCCGATGTCATCATGGTGGCTCGAGGCGACCTCGGCATCGAGGTGCATGTCGAAGAATTGCCCATCATCCAGCGCCGAATAGTCAAGCGCTGCCACCAGTTAGGTCGACGGGTGATTGTGGCGACCCACATGCTCGAGTCGATGATTGAGAATCCCACTCCGACCCGCGCGGAGGTCACCGACGTTTCCAATGCGGTTTATGAAGAGGCTGATGCCATCATGCTTTCGGGTGAAACCACGATGGGGCGCCATCCCATTCGTTGTGTGGAATTGATGGACCGGGTGGCACGGAGGATCGAACGTTCCGGGGGGCTCGGCTATGGAAAAGAGGCCAATCTGGAAAAAGAGCGGCAGAAAATCATCCAAGCCGCCTGCGGATTGGCTGACTCGATTCCCAACTCGCTCCTGGTTGTGTTCACCCGCTCCGGGAAGACGGCCCACCAGACCGCCCTCCTGCGGCCTCGAACCCCCATTTTTGCTTTCACCCCGGAATCTTCCCTTTGCTCCCGCTTCACCCTGTCAAGAGGAGTGAGGCCTTTCACGGTGGTCTTTGAAGAGGATCCCAAGGGCACGATCGATTCCGCCGTCGATCTTCTGCGTCACAAATACGACCTCGATCAAGGGACCCCGATCATCGTCGTCTCGGAAATTCATCGGGAGGGCCACGCCGTTGACTGCATCCTCGTGGAGCATTCCTGAGCGGGTTTTCGTGAGCTGTGTTCTTGCCCTTTTCCGGGAAATCTATTGCACTCCCGCGGTGGCCCATGAACTTTTTGCTTTTCCGGCTCGCCGCGATTCTCCGACCGTCGACTCGGTCGGGTTGGAGGAACGCGCTGCCCGTTTTGGGGCGCGCAGTTTGAAAAAAGAAACCAAAATGTCGGCGCTGCGCTTGGCCGTCACGCTTCTGGATGTGACCACTCTGGAAGGAGGGGATACCGTGGGCAAGGTGCAGCAGATGTGTCGCAAAGCGATGCAGCCTCTGCCGGATGATCCCACCGTCGGTCCGGCGGCGGCGGTGTGCGTTTATCCTCGCATGGTGCCGGTGGCCGCAAAGGCGGTGGAAAATTCTCCGGTGCAGGTGGCCTCGGTTGCGACCCAGTTTCCCAGTGGGCAAATGCGCTTGAAGGAGCGTCTGGCCGAAGTCCGTTACGCGGTGGGGGAAGGCGCGGACGAGATCGATATGGTGATTTCCCGCGGCCTTTTTTTACAGGGGGAATATCGGGAGGTATACGACGAGATCGCAGCCTGTAAGGAAGCGTGCGGGGAGGCCCACCTCAAGGTGATTCTCGAAACCGGGGAGCTCTTGACCTACGATAGCGTCCGTTACGCCAGTGATCTCGCGATGGCGGCGGGGGCTGACTTTATCAAGACGTCCACTGGCAAGGTGCCGGTGGCCGCGACGCTGCCGGTGACCCTTGTGATGTTGCAGGCGATCGAGGATTTTTACGAACGAACCGGGCGCATGGTTGGGATGAAGCCGGCTGGCGGGATCAGCAATGCCAAGCTGGCCTTGCAGTATCTTGTGATGGTGCGGGAGGTCCTTGGACCGCAGTGGCTTACCAAGCATTGGTTCCGTTTCGGAGCAAGCTCGCTGACCAATGATCTCTTGATGCAAATCCGCAAGCAGGAGACCGGCCGATACCAGGGTGGAGACTACTTCAGCAACGATTGAGACCATGAGTGTGAATGATTTTTTGTCGGGTGGATTTGCTCCGGCTCCGGAATCGGCCGACCATTTTGAGATCCGGGACCGATATGGCCATTTTATCGAAGGGAGGTGGGTCACCTCGGGGCAGCATTTCGAAACCATCAATCCCGCCACTGGTGGGAAACTGGCTGAGGTTTCACGGGCGGGCCAAAAAGAGGTCAACCAGGCTGTTCGGGCGGCCCGCAAGGCCTACGAGCAAGTCTGGGCAAAAATGCCGGGAGCGGAGCGAGGGAGATATCTTTTCCGAATCGCCCGGCTGCTTCAGGAACGGGCTCGCGAATTCGCGGTCGTGGAGACCCTGGATGGCGGTAAGCCGATCAGAGAAAGCCGGGACGTCGATGTTCCCCTCGCGGCGGCCCACTTTTTTTATCATGCGGGTTGGGCCGATAAACTGGCCTACGCCTTTCCGGGAGCCGAGCTTGCTCCCATCGGGGTGGTGGGACAGGTCATCCCCTGGAATTTCCCCCTCCTCATGGCAGCGTGGAAGATTGCTCCGGCCCTCGCCTGCGGCAACACCGTGATCCTGAAGCCTGCCGAGACCACGCCACTGACTGCCTTGAAGCTGGCCGAGTTGGTCGAGGATGCGGGTCTGCCCCCGGGGGTGGTCAACATTGTCACCGGAGCCGGGGAGACCGGCCGCCTTCTCGTTGAGCATCCCGACGTCGACAAGATTGCCTTCACCGGTTCGACTCAGGTGGGCAAGGCCATTCGACGGGCCCTGGCCGGCACTGGAAAACGGTTCACTCTCGAATTGGGAGGCAAGGCCGCCAACATCATCTTCGAGGATGCGCCAGTCAACGAAGCGGTGGAGGGAATCGTGAACGGGATCTTTTTCAACCAAGGCCACGTCTGCTGCGCGGGGTCGCGATTGTTTGTGCAGGAAAGCGTGGCTGACACGGTGATCCGGAAGCTGAAGAAACGCATGGAGACCCTCGTGGTGGGGGATCCGCTCGACAAGAACACCGACATCGGAGCCATCAATTCGAAAGAGCAGTTGGACCGCATCAAGGATTTGGTGAGGTCCGGCAAGGAGGAGGGGGCTTGCTTCTGGCAACCCTCGGGTGGAGTCCCTCGAAAGGGGAATTGGTTCAAGCCCACCCTGTTCACGGAGTGCGCCCAGAGCCATCGCATCGTGCAGGAGGAAATCTTCGGTCCGGTCCTTGCGGTGCAGACCTTCCGTACTCCCCAGGAAGCCCTGAGCAAGGCCAACAACACCCCGTATGGCCGA
>JALQTQ010000047.1:13650-16906 GCA_023263995.1 Akkermansiaceae bacterium
CTAAGCGGAGGGGTTTGGACCGACAAGGGCTCCAAGGTTTTCAAGATGACCAGTGGCTTGAAAGCCGGCGTGGTCTGGGCAAATACCTTCAACAGGTTTGATCCTACCTCGCCCTTCGGCGGATACAAGGAGAGCGGGATCGGGCGGGAAGGTGGGGTTCATGGGCTTTCAGCTTACTGCTGCTTTGAGGGGTAAACCCTCGGGAAAGCCGGGAGAAAACACAAAGACTCAATAAGATGACCATTCCCAAGACCTACAAACTTTTCATCGGGGGAAAGTTCCCGCGCACCGAGTCCGGCCGCATTCTTGGGGTCCGGGGAGCGAAGGGGGAATTTCTCGCCAATGCCTCGCGGGCCAGCCGCAAGGACTTCCGAAACGCGATGGTGGCGGCACGAAAATCCCAGCCAGGTTGGGCCGCGACTTCGGCCTACCTGAAAGGGCAGATTCTTTATCGGATCGCCGAGATTCTCGACGGGCGCTCCGCCCAGTTTACCGAGGAACTCGGAGCCCAAGGGCTCAAGGCACCGGACGCCGACGTCGCGAGAGCGATCGACTTGCTGGTTCACTACGCGGGCTGGAGCGATAAGTTCCAAGCTCTCTTTTCGACGGTTAACCCGGTGGGTTCTTCCCATTTCAATTTCTCGGTGCCCGAACCAGTCGGAGTGGTCGGGGTGGTGGCTCCGGCCGACGGATCCCTGAGCGGCCTCGTGTCGGTGCTTGCTCCCGTATTGGTCGGCGGCAATGCGGCCGTCATTCTCGCTAGCGGAGGCTTCCTGACCGCGGTCTCCTTTGCCGAGGTGCTCGCCACCTCCGATGTGCCCGCGGGGGTGGTGAACCTGCTCACCGGTTTGCGTGCCGAGCTGGTCCCCGAGTTCTCCCGTCACATGGACCTCAACGGGATTTTGTTGTGTTCGGATGATGAAGCCGAGCGGAAGGGGGCGGAACTCGAGGCGACGGAGAACCTGAAAAGGGTGATCTTGAAACCCGACCAGTCTCTTTCCCCAAGCCCCTATGCCATCCTCAGGACCCAGGAAATCAAGACCACCTGGCATCCGGTGGGAACCTGAAGAATTGTGAAATTCTCGGCTTGCTTTCGCAACGTTCTTTCCTAAGCTCCCGCCCACCAAGGTGGTGGCCGTAGCTCAGTTGGTAGAGCCCCTGATTGTGGTTCAGGTTGTCGCGGGTTCGAGTCCCGTCGGTCGCCCCATTATTTTCAATGGCTAAGTGAGATCTTAGGTTTTCACGGATCGTCTCCTAACCATAAGGTCACCCAAAAAAGCGGACGGGTCGATCCGGTTCCTTCTTTCTCCAGCTCAAGTCGGCGCTTTCCCGGTGCTCCGCAAACTTCTTGACTCTGCTGCCCACAGGCGTGACACCCGGGCCGCCATGTTGACGATCAAGAAAATGACCAAAGCGCTCGGGGGACGAGTGCTGTTCGAGGATTCCGAGATGACGATCAACTGGGGGGAGCGGGTCGCTCTGGTGGGCCCAAACGGGGCGGGAAAGTCAACCCTTTTCAAAATCATTCTGGGGCAGGAGGAAGCTGATCAGGGGACGGTTGATCTCGATGAATACGGGATCGTGGGTTATCTCGCTCAAGAGGCTGGAGATCCTGGGGCGGCCACTATCTTGGAAATTGCCATGGGGGTCAACGATGAGTTGCGCAAGGTCCTTGAAACGATGCGCACCGCTCCCAAGGATTCCCCGGAGTTTGGGAAAGCCCAGGACCGTTTTGAGGAATTGAACGGCTACCAGATGGAGCCCAAGGCCAAGAAGATTCTCGCCGGTCTGGGATACGCGCAGGAGGATTTTACCCGGCCTGCCAACATGTTCTCGGGCGGCTGGATCATGCGGGCGCACCTTGCCCGCCTGTTGGTGGAGGAACCCGACCTCCTGATGCTCGATGAGCCGACGAACCACCTCGACCTCAACTCGCTGATGTGGTTTCAGAAATATCTTCAGCAGTATCCGGGAGCCCTCCTGATCATTTCGCATGACCGTTCTTTCATGGACGGCGTGGTGGAGAAGGTCTACGAGATCGACGAACAAAAGTTCATTCCCTATCAGGGAAACTACACCAAGTATCTTGAGCTGAAGGACGAGCGCTACGATCAGCAGATGAAGGCCTTCCTGAACCAGAAGAAGGAAATCGCCCGCATTCAGGAATTTATCGACAAGTTCCGCTCAGTGGGCTCAAAGGCCTCACAGGTGCAGAGCCGGATCAAGATGATCGAGAAGATGGAACGGCTTCCCAAACCGAGGAAACCCCGCAAGTTGTTCCACTTCCATTTCCCGCAGCCTCCGCGGTCCACCCAAAGGGTGATCTCGCTCGAAAAAGTCGATAAGGCCTACGGGGACAAAGTGCTCTACCAAAACCTCGATGTTTCCATCGAGCGGGGTGACCGCATCGTGTTGGTCGGGCCGAACGGGGCAGGTAAGTCGACCTTGATGAAAATGCTCGCCGGCATCGAAAAGGGGGATGCCGGACGGCGGAACGTCGGGACCACCACCAAGATCGGGTATTTCTCACAGCATCGGGCGGCAACCCTGAATGAGAACAACTCGGTCCTCGAAGAGGTCGTCGAGGCCGGTGGGGGAATGCGTGAAAACGAGGCTCGCTCGATTCTGGGCTCTTTTCTCTTCAAGAAGGATGACGTTTCCAAGCGGGTAAAGATCCTCTCCGGAGGGGAAAAGTCCCGGCTTTCCTTGGTCAAGTTTCTGGTTGACCCTCCCAATCTGCTTTTGATGGACGAGCCGACAACCCACTTGGACCTGACTTCGATCGAAGCACTTGTCTCGGCGCTCAAGCAATATGAAGGGACCTTGGTTTTCATTTCGCACGATGTTCATTTTATCCGCTCGCTTGCCGAGCACACCTGGCACATCGCGGATGGAGAGGTGAAGAAGTATTCCGGCGGATACGACTATTACCTGCAGAAGTCTGGTGCCTTCGGGGATGACTTTTTTGATATCTGATTCCGGACGTGACCTCTCGCTACCGTCTCGGCAATGGAGTTTTCCACTGATCGCTACCTGTAATTCTCCGCAGCGCGTGAGCGACTCAGGGCATTGGTCTGATGACCCTCCTCCGTCGCCCGGGGTGTCGTAAGATCGTGATCTTGTCCGGTGCGGTTGGTTTTGCCGATTAGCGGTCGGCCGGAATGATCCTTCGTTTACCAAGGTCGTATCTCTGGCCTTTTTCCAGCACTTGCCACTTCTGGTCGTCCGGGGTGTCGGGAGTCCACTTCTTTGGGTC
>JALQTQ010000480.1 GCA_023263995.1 Akkermansiaceae bacterium
CCCACTCAAGGTATTCGCCAAGAGTTGGTGTGTCTAGATCTGCTATAGCAAGATTGATTACAGTGGGTTGTGTACCCCTATTAACAATATTAACACTCGCCACAGTATATGTGTCTGCGGGCGTAGTGTAAACTGTTGTATTCGTGCCTGCTGCAAGATCTTCGCCTGCTAGTCTACCTGTGGCCATTTTATGTATTCTCCATTATTGTTGTAGAAAGTAATTTAATGCTACTGGCGAACCACTAATGCCGCCTGTATAATTTACCTTCTGTAGTATATTTATCTGATCGCCTGTCGTTGTTGTTATTTCCTGTCCACTAATTAGTACAGAACCAGCAGTAATGCTATTAACATTTAGTTCGCCAGCGCCTCCACCAATTTGTGAAGCAATATAAGTTTTGATTGCCTTTTGTGTTGGAACAATGTTGTCGCTGTTAGCAGTAAATGTTCCGTCTACACTAAATTCAGTAATTGTTGCGCCTGTTCCGCCAAGTTCAACTGCTCCTAGTGATAGTTCTTGTAGTCCACTAATATTAAATGCATCAGCATTTAGTGTTGCAACACCAGTTGACTGTTCAACGTTAAACAAGCGTCCAACACGGAAGTTACCATCTTGGTCAGTTGAAGTATAGAATACTCGTCCGCCGCCGCCAGTAACAGTTTCTTTTAGTGGATCAACAGGGTTAGCCGGAACACCAGGATAATTAGTATCAGCAAAGTTACCTGTACCAATATCTAAGAAATCGTGTCCTGTTAGTCGTACTTGTGAATAACGTATACGCATTGTAATAACATCGTTATGCTCAACTGCTTGAGAAATGGTAATTTCAGGACTTAATTGTAGTTGTGCTGAATATGGTCCTGTTCCTGTTAGATCTCTTACATTAACTAATTTATAATATTCGCCCGGTATTCCTGCAAATTCTATGTTTGAGCCTGGCAGTGGTGCTGCGTCTAAGTCGTATACTCGTACCAGTGTTCCAGGTTGATATAAATCTGCAAAGCCGTCGCCGGTTACGTCTGCACTAGCAGTAGCAAATCCTGCTCCTCTATTAGTCCATGTTGGCTGTCTTAGAACTCCGTCACCTATTCTAACAGTATGTGGAACATCATCTGTATTGTTTGGGTCAATCAATGTCATTGTAGGAGCACTTGAATAAC
>JALQTQ010000481.1 GCA_023263995.1 Akkermansiaceae bacterium
GGCTACAGTTGTAAATGATGCTACAACAGTTAGTGCTACAGGCACACTGATTGTATAAGTAGAAGACTAGATAGGAGAGGTAGAAGCAAATGACTACAACAGCAAAAGACTTTAAGATCAAGAATGGTCTTCAGGTCACTGGAGGTGCAGTTTTTGGAGGTGCCATTGAGGCAGCTACACCTACCGCAGATAACCATGTTGTAACAAAGGCTTATGCAGATGCATTAGGCCCAACAGTTGCTTCTACCGCTCCTTCTAGTCCTTCTAACGGAAAGCTGTGGTTCGACACAGTTTCTGAAAGACTAAAGGTTTATTTCGGTAGCACATGGGTAACTCTAGCAACTGGAGAGGATGCTCTCACGCTACAAGACCACATCCACGATACTACAATTGATGGAGATGGTCGAATTGACACAGTATTCTGGGATAGCTCAACATATGACGATCCACAGATTACGACACTTGATGGTGGAACCCCGTCCTCAGTTACATGGGATGTAATTCTTGATGGTGGCTCTGCCTAAAACGGATGCTATAATAAAATTAGGAGATTAAACTATGGCAACAAGAATGCAACAACGCCGAGGCACCGCGGCTGAGTGGACTTCTGCAGACCCAATTCTCGGTTCTGGAGAGATCGGATACGAAACAGATACTGGGAAGTTTAAAATTGGTGACGGGTCTACTGCCTGGTCTAGCCTAACTTATTTTGCGTCAATTGACTCTATTGTAGACGGTGCCCCTGCTCTACTAGACACTCTTAATGAGTTGGCAGCAGCAATTGGTGACGACGAAGACTTTATCACAACAATTAATACTGATCTGGCTGGAAAGCTAAGCCTTTCTGGTGGTTCAATGACTGGAACTCTGGTTCTCGCAGCTGATCCAACAAATCCAACAGATGCAGCAACCAAGTCTTACGTAGATGATGAAATTACCACAGTAAACACAACCCTGGCATCTCATGGTTCAGATATATCAGATAACGCAGATTCCATTAATACTCTTAACTCTACAACAGCTGCCCACACAACATCAATTGGCAACCTTGAAACCGCAGTTGCAGACTTTAAGCACATCTTTGTGTCACAGAGTACGCCTACCGCAGATGCCAATGACGGAACC
>JALQTQ010000482.1 GCA_023263995.1 Akkermansiaceae bacterium
TCAAAGGTGAAACCCCACGATTCAAGTTCGGTGGCAACCGCCGGAAGAAAGCGGTCGAGACGAGGATCGTCGCCTTCCTCCAGCAACGTGAAATCCAGGTCTTCGGAGAAACGGCGGAGTCCGTGGAAGATCCGTAAAGCCGTGCCGCCATAGAATGCGGCATGGTCAAAGAAGCCTCCGCGCCACAGGCCGAGCAGGGCAATTTCCTGAACGACCTCCCGCGCCGCGTTTTGGTAGTCCGTCGGCGTCTTCGGCTGGTAGGCGTCCAGCATGTCCCGGAGGGCGGTGTTCATGAGGGAATCAGGCGGTTCTTTTCGGCGTAACGGAGGAGCCAGCGCACCGAGGGCCGACCATAGCCATCCGCGCATTCGATGAGCTGGCCATGATCCAGTCCGGAGGGCAGCTCGACGCGCATCCCCTCCAACCAGCGGGCAACGTCGGCCATGGAACGGAATCCGGCCTCACGCGCAATCCGGTCGATGAGTGCTTTGGTCGGGCTCGCGATGAGGAACGGCAGGTCGGATTCGGTGACGCGGAGAATGCCGACCGGATAGACGGACTTCGGGATCGGTTGGTAGCGGAAACGCCCGAAGTCGTTCTCGAATGAGGCGGCGCGCTTGATGGTGGCTGAAACGACTTCCGCGACCCCTTCCGGTATCATGCCGTGCCAGGAAAGGGCGGTCTCGTAGCTAATGTAGGAAGGGCCGTAGATCGATCCCGCGAGGCAAAGGGGATCGAGATCCCGACGGCTGGCATACAGCCCGCGCCGGAGTGAGATCAATTCGCCGGTTTCAAGCAGGCGGGCGATCTTTCCCCGCTGATCCGAGACTCCGGCCAGCACATGGCGCATGTAGCTGGTGTCCACAAGAGGTTCATCGGGAACAGATTTCTGCATGATTTTTGCTGGAACGTTGTAAATATGGCAACTTTCCAGTGAAAATCAAGCATTATCCTGCGCGACGTCTGAGGGCTCGACTGGTCCGATTTCCGATCTTCCGCAGCGATGTGGCGAGTGCCTTGCGAAGCCGCCCAGCCGAAACCTCCATCGCAAGCCGGACGCTGGTTTCGGTCAGCACCTCGTCCATGTAGTCGAGTCGGCTGATCAGGGTGACCGAAGGCTTGG
>JALQTQ010000483.1 GCA_023263995.1 Akkermansiaceae bacterium
GGTAAATTATAATACAACTTTTTGCGAGGGGGTTTTTGCTAAATACGATTTAATAAGGGAGGACGATTCCGATTTTTATGAAAACTTTAATCCTCCAGGGGCTTTACAAATTCTAAATATTATATAATGCAAAAAACAGGATTTACAATAGTAATCGACGGGGTCGAAAAATACCTCAAGGATTTCAACTCATTAAACGAGGCGTATAAACAAAACCTCGAGCAATTAAAGCAGCTTGAAACGGGAACGGAGGAGTATTATAAACAACAGCGAGTCGTCGCACAATTAAAAAACGGATTGAGCGATTTTAATGAGGCTTTAAAGGAGCAAGCGGAGGTGTTAAGCAACGTTCCCACCGATTCGATACAAGACCTAAACAAGGAATACAAAAAGCAATTTAAAGAGCTTAAAAAGCTAAAAATCGGGAGCGACGAATATAATGAGCAGCTTAAAGTCGTTGGCAATTTAAAAAATCAAATCAGTGATTTTAATAAAGCGATACGGGAGCAAGCGAAGGAATACGAAAATCTAAATAAAGGGGTAACTGCTTATAAGGAATTAGAGGCAGAAACTCGCAAGCTCAAAAACCAAAGTAAGGAATTAGCGGCTCAATTAGTCAAGCTGGAAAAGGAGGGGAAAGCAAATACAAAAGAGTTTGCAGACCTCGAAAAGCAGTATCAAGACACAACGAAAAAGGCTCAGGAATACGATAAGCAATTAAAGGAAATTGACGAAACGGTCGGGGATTCATTCCGCAACGTTGGTAATTATAAAGATTCAATTGTTGAGGCTTTTGAGGAGGCGGGCGTTGGCGTTGGAGGCTTCGGGCAGAAATTAAAAATGCTCGCGGCAAATCCTATAATGCTATTAATTACGGCCGTTGTTGCGGGGTTAAAATTTATGTTTGACGCCTTCAAGCAATCGAAAACGGGTGCGGAGTTATTCTCTAAAGCCGCTGGAGTTATGAACGGAATAATGGCCGTTGTTGTAAAGGTTGTAGATAATATAGCCCAAAAGGCGGGAAATTTAGGGGAGACGATAGCTTGGGTATTTGAAAACCCTAAGGAGGCGTTATTGGCTTTTAAAGATTTAATCGTTGAAAACATACA
>JALQTQ010000484.1 GCA_023263995.1 Akkermansiaceae bacterium
TGATCCAATCTTTGACGCAGCGGTTGAACCAAATTCAAGTTGATGGCTCATTGTTAAATGCGGCATCTTCACAAAATGCAGTTTCACCAGATCAAGTTTCTGCATTGCTTCGTGGCCAAATTAGATTGGCTGATGATGGCAATGTTGAGGTAATTGATAAAAATGGAACTGTTCGTTACAATGACAAAGGCGAATTACTTACTGTTAGTGAGTTAATGAGCGAATTTCTTACAGCTAACCCGCATTTTGTCCGCGCTACTTCTGGTGGTGCAGGCTCAAGTGGTGGCGCTGGTGGCTCTACACAGAAGCCTTTATCTGTGGCTGCGATGCTTGAGAATTGGGATTCTGGCGGGCGTGAAGCCTTTGCAGCCCAGCGCAAGCGGAAGTAATTTTTCGTTTTCTTTTTCTGTAATTGGAGTTAATCATGGCCGCTACGACCACCACCACCCTTGACGATCTGTTCGTTAACATTGTTGCTCAAGCCCGTTTCACGGCTGAAGAGCAATCCCTGATGCGCAACTTGGTGACGTTGTATAACATCACTGGCACTCCGGGTAAAACCGTTCAGGTTCCCAAGTATCCTAGCATTACCGCTGCCGCTTTGACCGAAGGCACGGACATGTCTAGCACTGCTGTTTCCACCTCCAGCGTTACCGTGACGGTTGCTGAAGTTGGCGCTCAAGTGCTGTTGACCGACATGGCCGCAATGGGCGCTGGCGATCCTGCTGCCGAGTTGGGCACTGTGTTGGGTAACGCTATTGCCACCAAGATGGACAAAGACCTGTTGGCTTTGTTTGATGGCTTTAGCACCAGCTTGGGCGCTACCACCACTGAATTGACCGTTGCTTACTTGTTCCAAGCCGCAGCTACCTTGCGTGCTAACAAGGCAATGGGTCGCATGGTTGGTGTGTTCCATCCTTACCAGACCTATGCGCTGAAGGCTAACCTGACCAACACATTTGCCAACCCCAATGGCGGCGACCTGCAAAACGAAGCTATGCGCAATGGCTACGTTGGCACGATTGCTGGTATTGACATTTTTGAGTCGGCTAACGTCACCATTGATGGTTCTGGCGATGCTAAGGGCGCGATC
>JALQTQ010000485.1 GCA_023263995.1 Akkermansiaceae bacterium
TCCCTGATCTGGGCGATCCCTCGGCTGTAGTAATCGAGATGCTCTTCCTCAATGTTGAGCACCAGGGCGTGCCTCGGATGATAAAGCGCGAGAGTGCCATCGGACTCATCGCCTTCCGCGACGAAGTATTCACCATCCGCACTCCATTCGGCATTCGATCCCAGCACCGGAATCTCGGCCCCAACGTAGTGCGAGGGCATGGGATCCCGCTGCCGAAGAAGATGGGCAATCATCGAGGAAGTCGTCGTCTTCCCGTGGGTTCCCGAGACCACCACACCCGCCTTGGTGTGGAGAATCGCAGCCAGACACTCGGCTCGCCGAAAGCTTGGGATCAAAGCCTCGCGAGCCGCCGCGAGAGCGGGATTTTCCGGGCGGATCGCCGAAGAAAACACGACCGCATCGACCCCCCGCACGGCCTCGGCGGAATGAGGGGTCGAGAAATCGAGCCCCAAATTCCGCAAACGTTCGGTCTCCCCCGATGTCACCCGGTCCGAGCCACTCACGCGATGGCCCATTTGAATCAAAAGTCGGGCCAGGCCACTCATTCCCGAACCGGCCACCCCGATCAGATGGACCCGCATCGGTTCGCCAGGGTTCACCAGACGATCACTGAATTCTCTGGTCGTCATCCTTCCACCACCTTTGCAATTTTCGCCGCGGCCTCGGGTTCGGCCAAGCCCTTCATCGCAGCGCCCATGCCGTCAAGCGACTCCCCGGTCAGCTCCCCCAGAATGACCTTCAACTTCTTCGCAGTAACTTCTTCCTGAGTTTGGAGAAAGGCCGCGCCCCGCCTTTCATAGACCTTCGCGTTGGCCGTCTGATGATCATCAGCGGCATGAGGAAAAGGCACCAGGAGGGCCGGCACGCCGGCATGACTCAGTTCGGTGAGGGACGAGGCCCCGGAGCGAGCCAAACAAAAATCCGCAGCCGCCAAGGCCGCCCCCATTTCACTGCAAAAGGCCATCACTTGGTATCCGACACGATCGCCCACTTCTTGGTTCACCCGCTCGAAATCATCCTGTCCAGCGAGGTGCAAGACTTGCCATCCAGTGCCGATCGTCCCCTCCACCGCCACCGTATTCA
>JALQTQ010000486.1 GCA_023263995.1 Akkermansiaceae bacterium
TGCTTCTGAGCGTTTCTCACCGCCTCGGCAAGGCTGTCCAGCTTGTTGTAACCGTCTAGCGCATCTCGAGACAAGGCTCTAATCTTAATCGCTTCACCAGAAATTCTTCCACGCTCTTGCTCGAGCTCTTTCGGGTCAACAAATCCTTCAGGCGTAGGAACAGCCTGGAAGGTGCCGTCAGGCATTTGAATCATCTGACCTGGATCAAATGCTTTTAGAGCTGCTGGTGCCTGAAGAATGCCCGCTGATTGGCCAGCCTTAACCACGTTATCCAGGTATCTTGTAAACGCACCCATATCGCCAGACTGATAGAGCTGCATCATCTCCTGGGTATGACGAGGGTCTACTGGTACGCCCATGTCCTGGAAGCGCTTGAGCTGTGCTTGGCGGTCCGCAAGGATTGACCCAGCCATCTTAGGGTTGGCCCGCATCATCGCCGCATCCTTAAACAAGGTAGCCATGCGCTTCTCTGCCAGGTCCTCGTTCTGCAACATCTGAGCGCGCTCTTGTGCCTGCCGCTGCATCTGCTGCTGTAAGAACTGTGGCGCCTGTCCCTGGAAAGCTGCGCCTATACCCATGAGGGCTGTAGATAGGTCTGCCATTTTAAAATCCTGGTAGGTTTAGGATGTTAGATTGAAAACCAATAGGCTGATTTGGAACTACGCCTACAGATGTTGATACCGGCGCAGGAGTTGCTTGCTGTCCCTGCCCACTTAAATACTGGCCTATGCCTGCTGCCTGGAACGCCTGGCCTACCTGCTGACCGTAGTTAGGTGAGAAGATAGGGGCGTTTGGAACGCCGGCTAGCTGGGACCCGATGCCAGATTGTAAATTAGCTAGGTTAGTAGACAAAGCTTGTTGTGCTTCAGCTTCTGTCATCGCTCCGCTCTGGACCTGCTGCATGATTGAGTTTCTTTGTGCGTCTATCATCGCTGCGATGTCGCGGCCCTGGCCGGTGTAGATGTTGCCAAGTTGTCCGGCTGTCTGACCGTACTGCTGCGCTAGCTGCTCTCCTGCCCTGGTGCGTCCCGCCGCCAGGTTAGTTCCAAGGTTAGAAATTGTCTGAACCGCAGGTAGTCCTG
>JALQTQ010000487.1 GCA_023263995.1 Akkermansiaceae bacterium
GGAAATAACCAGATAGGCATTTGCTCTTACTTCGTGTTTTCTAAGCATCTTGGAATCTTTTCACGATTTTGGCGGATTAATTATCTGGAAATACACGAAGGAATTCATGCGCTCAGTTGGCAACTTCGTGGTGCGGCACTCAAAGTTGATCCTCATCCTCTTTATTGGCCTCATCGCGGCATCATCATTCTGGGGCTTCCAGTCATTTGGAAACCTCAAGGGTGGCGGCTACGACAACCCAAACTCAGACTCCGAGCTGGTGGGCCAGCTCTTGGAATCCGAGTTTGCCGTGGATCCGGCTGAGGTTGTGGTTTTGGTTGATTTGCCAACCGATGCCGATGCTGTGGATGCCAATGGAATCCCGGAGAACTTCGAGCTGGTTGCCAGCCTCACCGATGAGCTTGCAGACCTAGACGGGGTTGCGAGCGTGCTGAACTATTACACCCTGGGATCACCGCCGCAGCTAAAGAGCGAAGACGGCAAGCTGATCTACCTGCTGGTTGATCTGGAAAACGATGTGGATCAGGTGCCGATTGTGGCTCAGATCGTCGATGACTACACCGGTAACTATGAGGGCGCTCAGGTTCACGTGGCCGGCTTCGGCGCGGTGACAAAGGCAATCAACGAGACCATCGAGCACGACATCATTCGTGCCGAAATTGTCGCCGTGCCGATTGTGATTTTGCTGCTGCTATTTGTCTTTGGCTCGCTGGTGGCGGCCGGTTTGCCACTCTTCGTTGGTGGCCTGGCCATTGTCGGTTCGTTCTTTGTCATCTGGGCTGCCAGCCAGTTCACCGATGTTTCCATTTTTGCCCTAAATCTGATCACCGGTCTCGGTCTGGGACTCGGAATCGACTATTCGCTGCTGGCGGTGAACCGCTTCCGCGAGGAGCGGGCGGCCGGCAATAGCGTTGCCAACGCAACGGTGAATACCGTTGCCACCGCCGGCAAGACCGTGCTGTTCTCAGGCCTCACGGTCGCGCTGGTGCTGGTGTCGATGGCTTTCTTCCCACAGTACTTCCTGCAGTCATTTGCACTGGCAGGAGTTTCCGTAGTGTTCTTCGCCGTTTTGGG
>JALQTQ010000488.1 GCA_023263995.1 Akkermansiaceae bacterium
ACGTCAGATGATAAAACTGACATTTAGCGGTATAAAAGGCCACGATGAAACAAAACCTGTTACCGTAAAAGTGCCTTGTATGGAAATGTGGGAAAATGAAAAATGCCCAATTCATGATGAAATTCGTCCTTGGTTTAAGGATGGAAGTTTAGAAGAAACTGCTCGTAAATATTGGAAAAAGCGCAGTTACTTATTCCAAGGATTAGTAGTTGACTCTCCGCTAAAAGAAGAAAATGTTCCTGAAAATCCAATTCGTAGATTTATAATCAGTCCGCAGATATATAATATAATTAAAGCGGCATTGATGGACCCAGATTTCCCAGAGATACCAACTGATTATGATGCAGGAACAGATTTCAGAATTAACAAAACACCTAACGGTCAATATCCTACTTATACAACATCTAATTGGGCTAGACGTGAGCGTAGTTTAACTGAGGATGAACGCAATATAATTGATAATTTTGGATTATTTAACTTAAATGATTTCTTACCAAAGAAACCGAATCAAGAGGAACTTCAAGCTATTTTTGATATGTTTGAAGCAAGTGTAGATGGGCAATTATATGACCCAGAAAAGTTTGAACAATTCTATAAACCATCTGGATATAATAGTGAAAATTCAAACAATGATCATGATGATGATGAGGCACCAACCTCTAAAAGTGATAAGCCAGCAAAAACAGTAGAAGATAATTCAACTGATAATGAAGGTGATAACACTGATAATAACAGTGAAAGCACTGGCAAAAATGCAAAAGACATTTTAGCTGCAATTCGTAATAGACAAGCATCTTAATTTGTTTTTTTTCAAATAGGGGAAGATACGTCTTCCCCTAATTTTATCACATTTTAATAAAGGAGAATATGGTATGAGACCATTTGATGTGTCTAAATTTAGAAAAAGTTTAACAAAAAGTGTTCCAAATATGAGTTCTGGCTTTCGTGACCCAGATACTTGGATTTCAACAGGAAACTATACACTTAATAAATTAATAAGTGGTGACTTTCATAAGGGAATACCTCTTGGTAAAGTAACAGTTTTTGCTGGTTCAAGT
>JALQTQ010000489.1 GCA_023263995.1 Akkermansiaceae bacterium
ATCCTTGAGAAGTTTCCTCACTTGACTGTAGACGATGTTCGCTCAACCGCTATGGGGCAAGGAGGTATGGACATTCAGCTTTCTCCCCTAGCTGGTGCCTCCTTTCCTTACGCAGTAGAGTGTAAAAGGAATAAGTCTTTTGCTGTCTATGGGCCTTATAGTCAGGCATCTACTAATGCAGGTAAGTACGAACCTCTCCTTGTTATTCAAGGTGACAGACAAAAACCCCTCGTTGTAATTGACCTTGAACACTTTATGGAGCTTGTGAAGAATGTTCGACAAATACCTAAAGAAACTCTTTCAGAAGAGAAAAGCGACTGACGACATAAAAGAGCCTGTAAAGATCAAGGTCTGGAATGTCACTGATGGTCCCTACCACAGGGATGAGATAGATGACCCTAATATCCCAGAAGAGCTTGAGTATATGCTTGTCTGCCTCGTAGAAGTTGATGGACACATGGTTCACAAAGAGTACTACTTCTCTTCCCTAGAAGATGCCAGTATCTGGGTGGACCACTTCAAGACAAAAATTGAACCCATAGAGGTAAGATATGACTAAGACAGCTATCGTTTGGAGTTGTGCACACGTAGATCCAGATGTAACAAACGAAAGATTTGACTGGCTAGGCTCTCTCATTGAAGAGGTCAAACCTGACTACACAGTAGATCTCGGTGATGGCGCAGACATGCGATCCCTTAATAGTTTTGATACAAGCTACCCTCAAGCTATCGTAAGTCAAAGTTACGAAAAAGATATCGAGTCCTACAACGAAGCTATGGATCGTCTTTGGGGTCGTTACAAAGTCAGCAAGAAAAAGCGACCCTATCGCTTTGGTCTAGAAGGTAACCACGAGCACCGTATCAAGAAGGCTCTTCAAGCAGATCCACGCTTACAGGGTAAGAAGTACGGTATCAGTTTCAGCCATCTACAAACAGATCACTGGTTTGATGAATACCATGAGTACCACAATTCCGCCCCCGCTATCGTTGATATCGACAGTGTACTTTATTCTCATTATTTCAGTGCTGGAAACTTTGGCACTGCTATGTCTGGCC
>JALQTQ010000048.1 GCA_023263995.1 Akkermansiaceae bacterium
CTGCAGCAGGTCGTCGTGCACCCGTTTGCGACGATAGAGCCGCAGACCATCCATGAGGCCGTAGTAGGCGGTCTCGGCGGTGTTGGGGACAAAGGAGAAAACGGAATTCCGGAAATCGGCATCGATCGACTTCACGATCTGGTCGACCAGGGCGGCTCCCATGGCCTTGCGCTCCCGGTAAATCTCGGGGTCGTTGCCGCGGGAAAAGTAGATCCGTTCAAACGAGCAGGGGGTGGGCGTGACGGGCTCGGCGAACCGCTCCGATTGGTGGGCTCCGTTGTTCTTGATCGTCATCACGGTGCCCGGGGCCAGCTCGGTGACGTTGGGTTCCTCGGCTTCGAAGACCGTCATGAGAGGCACCCGTTCGCTGGCGAAGGCGATGACTTCATCGGTCTCGTAATAATAACAAGGACGGATCCCGCGCGGGTCTCTCATCACAAAGAGGTCGCCATTCCCGACCACTCCCGAGATGCAGTATCCCCCGTCCCATTCCTTTGCCGACTCCGCCACGATGTGGGCAAGATTGAGGCGTTCGGAGATCTTCTCCGGGGACTGGTCGCCGGGAACACCTTCGTCGCGCAGCTCGCGGTAGAGGTCGGTGTGGGCCTCATCGAGGTGGAATCCGATTTCTTCCAGCACCGTCTGAGTGTCGGTTCCAAAGACCGGATGCTGCCCTCGGTCCATCATCCGGGCATTCAACTCCCCGGTGTTGGTCATGTTGAAATTCCCCATCACCATCAGGGTGCGGGTGGGCCAATTGCTGCGGCGCAGGTAGGGATGACAGGATCCGTCGTCGAACTCGCCCGAAGTTCCGTATCGCAGATGCCCCATGTAGACATCGCCCGCAAAATCGAAGTGCTTTCGCAGATCGCCCGGGTCATCCTGATTGAGCAACCCCTTGCGGTGTTTCTTGGCGAGGTTCTTGAGTTCGGAACGAAACAATCGCGCGAGGGAATCCTTTTTGGCGTCGCGGCGCCTGAAAATGTAGGGCTGACCGGCCGGCATCCCGATCTTGGCGCAGCCGATGCCGACGCCATCCTGTCCCCGGTTGTGCTGCTTCTCCATGAGGAGAAAGAGCTTATTGAATCCCCAGAGGGCGGTGCCGTATTTGTCCTGGTAGTAGGCCAGAGGCTTCTTGAGCCGGACCACCGCGATGCCGCACTCGTGCGTCAGACGGTCGCTCATGGGGTCTCGCCGGAAAGGGGTTTCACCTTCACCGTCACGCCGTCGCCCTCGCGCATCTCGCCCAGCACCACGCCCCCGGGTCCGATTCCGCAGGCCGCTTCGGCCGAGGCCGGATCGACAATGGCCACCCAGCCGATCCCCATGTTAAAGGCGTTGAAACGATCTTCCGGGTCGGTGTGGGCGAGGAGTTTTTGCACCGCTTCGTTTTCCCAGTAGGGAATTTCGAGATCCGCTCCCAGGCCGCGGAAGAGACGCTCGAGGTTTTCGGGCAGCCCACCGCCGGTGATGTGGGCGTAGGCCTTTGGACGAATCCCCGCCTCTTTCAGCCCCGCCGTGACATCGTGGTAAAGCCGGGTCGGAGCAAGCATGGCCCGCACCTCGTCCTCCTTGAACTCGTCCGGGTGGTCCGCCAGGATGCGACGGCACAAGCTCCAGCCGTTGGCGTGAAAACCATTGGAACGATACCCCACCAGGACATCGCCGGGAGCGATGGTATCTGGCTGAATCAAGTCGTCCTTCTCCACCGCCCCGATGCAGAATCCGGAAAGCTCCACCACCTCGGGTGGGACCAGTCCCGGCATCTCGGCCGTTTCCCCGCCTGCCAGGATGCACCCGCAGTCTTCGAGGTAATCACACATCCCCGAGATGAGCCGCTTGATGCGCTCCGGGTGAAGCTTCTCGATCCCGATGTAGTCGAGAAAAAGGAGCGGGTCGCCGCCGGTGGTGATGATGTCATTGACGCTCATCGCCACCAGATCCTTGCCCGCCTCGGCCTCCATGCCATGCTCAAGCAGAAGTTCGAGCTTGGTCCCCACGCCATCGCATCCGGTGACGATGACCGGATGACGGTAGTCCCCCAGATCAAAGGCCGCCGCGAAGAGGCCGAAGGAATTGTGCAACTGCCGTCTTTTTTGGGTCCGTAGGACGTCCGCCTTGATTTCGTGCACCAAGGCCGCGGCGGCCCGGGTATCCACTCCTGCTTCCTGATAGGTCACCGATTTCCCCATGCGCCCCACGGTTTTAGCCAGCGCCGCCGAATCGTCACGCCTTTTTCCGCGCCAAGTGCGCGTCCCTTCCGGAATTGGAAATTGATCAAGCTCAATGGCGGCCTCCAGAAAACCGACCACGACGGAATCCCTGGGTCCAGGGTCACCCGAAACGGTTTGACTTCAGCCCGGGTTTTCAAGTATCGCCTGAAGAAACTGTTGAAATCCGGACTCATGATCATCTCCCGCCATCGGCTGCCTTCTTTACGCCCCTTCTTTCTCTGGGGTTTTCTGATTTCGCTGAATCTTTCTTCTCTTTCTGCCGTCCTGACCCGGAGTCTTGACCTGGCGACTCTCGAACACTCTTACCTTCTCGATTCCGACGAAGGTGATGGAGATCCCCTGACCAACCGTCACACCGCTGAGACGACTTTTCAGGTTACGATCAGAAACGACAGCACGGGCATCAGCCATTTTCGGGCATACCGAATCATCTACCGCATGGTCGCCGAAGACGGGACGGTCATCGACCTCGAGAACGGTGACCCAAATCATCCGACCGCTCCCGGCAAGTGGGCGGCCAGCCCACCCCAGACGACGGTGGTGCAGGATAACACTTCCAAGACCTTGACCTTCGAGGCCTTCCCCGATCCTGTCGCCATCCTCGACAGCAAGACACCTTACCGAATCAATGGAATTCTTCAGGAACGTTCCCCTCTCAGTAGCATCGAGGCGGACTGGACCGATGTCACATTTCAATTTTTAGGCCTCATCTCAAAGGTTCAAAGATCCACCTCTCTGACGCAATTCCTCCATTTCACCAACACCGCGAGTGGAGACGAGGAATTCAACGTCCGGGCCGGCATCTCCAGCCTGGCCTGGACCCGCACCCATGCCCTCGCCACCGATCCGGCCGCCGACGGATTCACCGCCACGGTCGAAGTCTTCGTCAATCGCTGGGACGACTTCGACGCCCGCGTCCTTTCCCGCAACATCGACTTCGTCACGGACTTCGACCTGATCGAGGTCGGGAGTGGTGACGAAATCCCACTCGAAAACGACGGTCTCAGCAACTTCACGGTGGCCACCTTCAATCACAACCTGGCGACTCCGCCGGCTCCGGCCAACCGCGCCAGCCGGGTCCTCATGGCAAACCTCAAACCGCTCCAGCAACTGGAATCGGCTAACGAAACCTACGTTCTCCGCTGTACCATCCGTCACAAGGAGGACGCTCTCGGCACACTTTACGAAGACACCAAGTGGGAGCTCAGCCCCGAGCAGCTCCTTCACTTCAATGGCAAGCTTGCCTTCGGCACCTTCGAAACCACCTTCGCCCAAATCGGCAACCTTCCCCCCATTCTTGCCGGAAGCACCGCGCTCTCGGTCAAGACCGAGATCACCATTCCCGCCAATCAGGGCAAGCTTCCCAATCGGCCGGAGTATGCCTTCGGTGATAACACCCCGCTCTCGGTCCTCCTCCGCAACAATGGTGATTCGATCATTCAGCTCGGAAGTTCGCAGACCGTCACCATTCCCGGACCTCCGGGACCGGCCCTCAACTGCGACTACGGTGGAATTGAGATTCGATACCCCGAGATCATCCTCTCGAACAGCGGAGCCAAGGCGGCAAGCCTGCGAGTCAATTTCCCTCAAGGCACCGCGATCATCACCGATTCGCAAAGCAATTCCTTCCTCGGGGAAAACCACCTTGATTTGGGCGGGAGCCACGTCCTCGACGAGGACCTTTGTCCGGTCAACAACCCGTCCTTCACCCTGGGCCCCCGCTCGCGCCTCGTGGATGAATCCCATCCTGTCACCTTCGCCGTGACCAGCCTCACCGTGGAACCTGGACTCCTTCGCTTCGCCAGCGGCGATCCCGACTACATTCACGATCCCGCCTTCGACGCCCTCGATGCCCTCGGCTCGTCGGGCACCATCTCGGAGAACCTCGCCGACCGTCCATCCAACGACCGCTACCTGCGCAATGTCGCGCAAGATGCCACCGAGGTCCGGATCACCCTCGGGCCCGACAACACGAGCCGCCTCAATACGCAGGTCCAAGTCAAAGCAACCACTTTCCAATCCCACTTCCCCAGCCAGAACACCATCGATTACCAGGGCAACTCAACCCTTGCATGGATGGAAGGAGAAGTCGCCCCGGACCAGATCATGGACCAGGTCAGCGCGGTTCGCCTCGACTACTACCAAACCTGCTCCGGAGACGACTGTACCGCAGCAATCCCGCCAGTCTCGGTGAAGCAGGTCCCGTTTGAACAGCAGCTCTACTTCGTGCCCGGAGGCGGTATCCACGGTCCGGGTGAGATCCCCACCGGGGAAACTTTGATCTGGGGAGTGCGGGCCCCGGGGCAATACGCCCACCGGACCAGTGAATTTCGACAAGCCTCATACTACATGCCAGGCTACCAGCTCTACGCCAGCACCAATGTTCTGATCGCGCCCGGACCGCTGGGCCCCGGCGACGCCGACCTTGCGCCCTCCACCCTCCTGCTCTCCGGCTTCAATCGCAATCCGGCGGCCCCCGATCTTCACCTCAGCAGCGAGAAGGGCTACACCGATGGCGACGGCGATCTCCCTGGGCTCAACTTCGACGTCGTCAGCGGCGGCTTTGGCGGTGCTTCCCGCCTCGCCGGTAACCCTGACGATTACGCATACGATCTCCTCCCGGGAGGAGCCAAATACTACATCCGCCTCGCCGGGGTTTCCGGCCGTCAGATCGCCACCGATGGCACCTTCGATCCCCAGCTCATCCTCCACGGCTTTCCCTGCGAATTGGTCCAGTTTCAGCTCTCCTTCCTCGACAGTGACAACAGCGTTCCCGGAACCACCAGTTGGGTCGATGGCAACATCCGCACCGTCGGGCCCTACTCGAACTGGCAACAGACCTTCACCGGCCTTCGCTTCGATTGCCTGGGCGAGCCGGGCGAAATGACCCCCAATCTCGCTGAGGCCAACAACAAGAGCCTCGATTACTGGAATTCCACCTTCGACCTGAAAAGCCTCAAATTCGTCAAGGAGGAGGAGGCTCCCGGGAGCTGCCCCAAGAAATTCACCGCCCAGTTGATTGCCGGAGCAAAGACGCGAGTGGCTCACATCGACCAAGACCTCTATGGAGCTTTGGGCTTCAGCTCCGATGGCAACCTGTCCACCCAAACGACCCAAATTGACGGCTACAATTCTCAGCTCGGAATCCCCGCCAATCTCCCGCTCGCTGGCCCCAACCAGCCCTACAACCTGACCACCACGTCCAAGCTCCGCTTCAGCAACCCCACCGTTCCGAATGCCCCCGCGACCGGCTTTGTGACCTTCGCGGCCACCATCGACATCCCCTACTTTGTCGACCTCCAAGTGCAGGCCATCACCAGCGCCACCCCGGGGAACGTTGCCAATTTTTACCTCACCCCGGGGTGGACCGACTCCAGCGGGTTCACTTTCTTCACCAATGCCCTTTTTGACCCCGATCATCGCGGGTTCCCAGCAGCGGGCATCACCTTCGACGAATTCCGCCAGCCCAATGAAGACACCGATGACACCTTCCTCATCAAGGCCGAGCAGAAGCTCTTCAACATCATCGACCTGCGCTACCCCCTGAAATGGGACATTTCCTCGCAGCGCTTCTCCTCGATGACCTCGCAGAAGCAAGAGCTCTTTGTGACCCAAGTCGAACATCAAATCGAGTGGATGGATGCCAAATTTGCCAATATTTCCTTCGGGGCAAAATACGACGGACTCCCCCAGCTCAAATTATCAAATTACCTCAACAACCAGATCGACAACGCGGCCGAAATCATCGCCGACGAGTTCAATGCCCTCGCCAAGACCGCGGTCGACAAGGCCATCGAGCAAATGGAGAAGATGCTCGAAGACTCGCTGGAACAAGTGATTGATCCCATGGTCGATGCGGCCGCGAAACCGGGGGGACCTATCGAGTTGCTTCACCGGACCATCATCGACATCGGCAACGCCAACGCCAACTACCAGGTCTTCCGCAACGAACTCGAAACCACCCTGACGGACCCCACTTCCCTCCTTTACCAAAGCGGGGTCCTCGATCCCATCCTTGCCGAACTGGAAAAGGCAGGCATGGCCACTCAGGACGCCCAGTCTTTCATCAAACAACTCGATGACGCCCTCAAGGATGTCATGAAGGGGATCGATGCCATCGCCCAGGGGGTGGAGATCACGGGAGGGAAAGTCCAATTCCGCGCGGAGCTGCCCGGTGATGGACAAATCTCGGGCGGGGGCAATTTTGTTCCCGGGCTTCTTTTCAAAGAGGGCGATCAGCGAAATCTCATCGAGAATGTGGTCAAGGCGCTGCTCAGGGAATTCCTCGGGCCCGAACTGCGAGCGGTCATCACTCCTCTTCTCGCCGATGCCACCTCGGCCTTGAATCAGGAATTGAATGCCCTGCTCACCAACCTCGATCCCACTCTTGACCAAATCCGCAGTGTCCTCCTTCAGGTCCGCGGAGTTGTGAAGGAAATTCAAAGCGTCGTTTCAGGCGGCCTTGGGGTGGCGGACCAAATTGCCAAAGTAATCGAAGACGCCAAAACCGGCGGACTCTTGGCCGACCTGATCAATCCGGTGGGAGAACGAGCCTGGGCGAAGTTTCTTCAACTTGAGGCCGCGTTGGGAATCGATGCCGCCATTGCCACCGCTGACCAGATCGACGAGGTGCTCGGCGGCCTGAGCCTCGGGGAATTCGTCGAACTTCTCAAAAACGAACTCAAAGCCGGGATCATGGGCTCGGACATCGTGGAGCAGATGCAGTTCCTTCTGCGCCAGACGCTCTACGACCTCAAAGATCGTATCACGTCCACCATCCAGTCGGTGCTCGATGAAATCTCGCTGGTTCTCAAAGAAGTCGTCGGTCAGACCGTCGGCGATTTGGAGGAGCAGATCAATCCGCTCAGCGGGCAGGTCAGCAAATACATGGGCTCGGGCGAAATCACGGGATACGCCGAAATCAATGGCGACTCGCTTCGCAAGCTCCGGCTCGATGCCAAGATGCAGTTTGAACTTCCCGAGGAAATGTCCCTGCACGTTTACCTCGAAATCCTGGCCTATTCGTCCGAAGACAATTTCGTCGAAAGTGGATGCCTTCAGCCTGGAGAAAAAGCCGTCGAAGTCCGAATCGGGGCTCAGGATGTCGCCATCGAATGGATCTCGGACATCCGTGTCAACCTCGAGGTCAAGATGAGCCTGAAGGACTCGCCCCATGACGCCTTTGACTTCCCGGTTCCCAATGGGGTGGGCGGGAAATTTGAAATGACCGACGGGGTCCTGAATTTCCAAACCTTCCAGGTGCTCGAATTCGGAGCCACCATCGCGGTGGGTTTCGATGAGACCTACATCGGAGCCAAGGCCCGGGCCACCTTCTCCAACTACGAGGTGGCAGCCGGGATCTTCTTTGGACGAACCTGCACCCTCGACCCCCTCCTCTTTGTCGATCCTGACATCGGGGACGTGGTCTCAGCCGGCACCACCTTCACCGGGGCCTACGTCTACGGCGAAGTCTGGCTGCCCATCTCGGAAATGGTTCTGGGGGTCCCGGCCAGTTGTCTTTTCCGCATCGATGCCGCCGTCGGAGCGGGTGCCTTCTTCTTCCTCGAAGGCCCAACCTTCGGCGGCAAGATCTTCCTTGGCGTTTCGGGCGAGGCCCTCTGTCTCGTGAACATCCGCGGCGAGGTCAAGATGATCGTGGCCTCGCAGGCCGGCACCTTCCGCGGCTCCGGCACCGGCAAATTCTCCGCCAAAGTCGGAGCATGTCCTTTCTGCATCAAGTTCAGAAAATCGGTCAAAATCAAGTACGACGACGGTCGTTGGTCGATCGATTGACCTTCTCTTTTCGCAACCCCTTCCCCCATTCCGGCATGAAACTTTTCTTTCCTTTCTCCACACTCATCGCCCTCCTGGCCACCCTGCTTCCCGGCCAAAACACCGACCCGCTGGTCTACACTGTGGGCAACTCATACGATCTCGGCGACGGCCGGTCCTGCAACTACCTGCTCTGGCAGCCGGGCGACTTCTCGGCCACCTACGGAAAACGATTTGCGGTCTACGGCAAAACTGGCGAGTCCGATTCTCCCACTCCCTTCGTCCGCCTCAGCATCCAAACGGTGCAGACCAGCCCGTCGGCCATTCAGGCCCTACTCAAGCTGGGTGCGACCTTTGACCACGATGCTGGCGCTCTTCCCGAGCGCGTCACCGCGCTCCACTTTGAGTCCCGCTCCCTCCCCATCCCGCCGGGATTCGTGATGCCCACCGAAATCACCCCGGAGGTGGCTCAGCGGCTCGCCCAGATCCTGTCGACGGCTTCGACAGATCCTGAAATCCTCCAGTCCCTCGTTTCCCTCGGAAGAGCTCATCCGGGAGTGATGCTTTCGATGGGGCATGCCTTTGCTATCGAGGTCGCCACCGCTTCGCTCAACACTTACGAAGTCCGGGAAATCGGACCGGCTGATACGGACCTCCGCGTGGTCGGACGGGTCACGCTAAAAGCCACGGGTCGCTCAAGTCTGCCGCCACCCGGCCGTCCCTTTCCCAATCCTCACCCGGTCGATCCCAACCTACAGCTCGCCGCTTCGGCCAAGGATCACCTCAACGTTCGCCTGCGCTGGGGCATGTCCAAAGACCTGCGCAATGCCCTTCCCAAGACCTACGGCTTCAACCTCTACCGGCTTCCCAAGCAGCCCGGGCTGGACCCCCTCACCATCACCACCGAGGAGCTTGCGCTCGCGGTGGGCGGAGCAGCCCGCGTCAACGACCTCCCCATCGCGGCCAGCGAACTCTTCACCGATGGCGAGGCGGCCGACCTGAATATCAAGCGAGAGGTCTTCTTCTACGCCGATGACAAGAACCCGCCGCTCGATCCCTTCGTCGATGGCGAAACGTTCTACTACTACGTCGCGGCCCGCGACATCGCCGGCCACCCCGGCCCGCTCTCACCGCCCACCGAAATCACGATGTGCGACCGCCTTCCTCCATCCCAGCCATCGATTCTGACGGTCGAAAACGTCTTCGACTTCGCCTCGGCCAACCTGTCCGACCGCACCGGTAACCAGCACCTCCGCGTGATCATCCGTCAGGTTCCCGAACTGCCGGTCGAAAATCGCGCCACCTCCTACCGAATCTACCGTTGGCACTCGGCCACCGATTGGCAGCGCCACGGTGGAAATTCCGACTTCAACTTCGTCGGGGAAGTCGAGCACATTGAAGGGGCCGAGTTCGTGGTTTTTGATGACAACAATGCCGCTGACCTCGACACCGACTACGTTTCTCCCGCCAAAAACGGACCCGACACCGGGGCGGCCATGGCCTCCACGGAATCCGATTTCAACATGGGGAAAACCTTTTGGTATACGGTTCGGGCTGTTGACTCGGCCGCCTGCGACCCTCCGAACATGTCCGGCCACTCGGGAGCCCTTTATGGCGTGCTTCGCGACCGGGTGGGCCCCGAACGTCCCAGAGGTCAGATCGAGCGATGCTATTGTCGCGCCGACATCGAAGGCCAGGGGACAACCGGTGCCCCTTACGAGCAATACGGTCTTGCCTCCTCTTTTCAAGGAGCCGTGGTGCGGGTCAGCCGAGCCATTCCCAACGATCGCCTCAAGATTTTCCAGAAGATCAAATCTTTTGAAGTCGAGGTGGGCAGCTTCGATGATCAGGGCGGGGCTTTCACTGCTCTTTACTCGCGCGTTTCCTACTTTCAGGGTATGTCTCCCTTTGGCGAGATGGTCATTCCGATCGAGGAGGTGGAAGGCCGTCTCATTCGCGTCCGGATCCGACTCGATGACCGAACCACCAGTCCCTGGGCCACCTTTTCTTATGGTAAGAACCCAGAATCCAAAGAGATCCAAGTCTATCACACTCAGGGCTATGTCGGCACCCTCTGCCTCCCGGTCGTCGGCACTCCGGGGGCCATCCCTCCAGCCCATTACCCGGTGGGCGAAAGTGGGACCCTGACCGGGATCAGCGGCACCGTCAACATCACCCCGGGCAGCCGGGAAGCCCGCGTTTACCGTCGGGTGGGCAAGACGTCTCCTCTTCAATTGGTTTTCAAAACCGCCGGAGATTCCCTCCCCCCGGGCGTGCCGTGGCAGGAAAACGCCCCCGTGGTGACCAATGGTGTGGAGGTTTGCTACTTTGCTCAACTGTTCGATGAGCACGGCAACGGTTCTCCCTTGGTTCGAATCGGCTGCGTTACCATTGTCAACGACGACTTCGGGATTCCCATCCTCTCGGAACCGGAAGCACTCCCCGCTCTCGGGGGGCAGGGAGTCCTCAAGATGTCTTGGTTTTGCGACCCGGTCGGGATCGACCGTTTTGAGGTCTGGATTGCTTCGGAAAGCGGAGGCGAGCCCGTCCTGATTTCCCCCGATCTCTCGGGCAAACTCGACAGTTCGAGCAACCCGGTCCTGACCACGCCAACCGGCGATGAGTTGACCTTCTGTATTTACCAAACCCCAAGACTGGCAACGGGCTTTGGCAACGGAGCCGAATTTGAAATCACCTTGCAGGTCCCCTACGGAAAGAAGTATTACTACGCCATCCGACCGGTCGGGGAAATGGTTCCGGACGGCGGAGGAGCCTTCACCCGTGCCGAAGGTGACTTTTCCAACCTCGTCTGCAGCGCCTATGCCGCGCCCGGAGATCCAAAGCAACCGGTGGTACCGTGGCCGGCCCGCCCCCTCCCTGGCAGCGCGAGTATCATCCAGCCCATCGCTCACTACACCCAAGTTGAGGGTCCCTTCTACGCCACCGCGATCAGCCCGGACTCGATGCGTTCGGAAGGGTGTTCGGGGGCCATTCTCGTGGGTGCCCTCCCTGCACCAGTCGACGGAAAGTCGGACAAGCCGGGCATCGTCTTTGCGCCGGCCGAAGTGGACCCGAAATCGTGGTTCTTCCACTACCGCAAGCAGGCTGACGGGCCCCAGACTGATCAAACGGAATCGATTCTCGGCTTCGTGGTCTACCGTCATCAAGTGCCCTCCGAACGGTTTCCCGAAGCCCGTCCGAACCTCGTTCAGATCACACCGTTGATTGACCGCGTCACTCACTATCCCGATCCCTTCACCAAGTCGACGGTCATCGACGACCCCTTTCTCCTCTTCAAAAGCTTTCAAGACACCCGGGCACCCGACTTTTTTGTCCCTTATCAGGGCACCTTCTCCCGGGATCCCGCGACCTTTACCCTGAACACCGCGGTCGCCTCGGCTGCGCTCAATCCCTACCTCCAGTTCCCGCCCGAATACGCAATCGGGGAGACCCACGAGGCGACCACGATGTGGGTCCGCGACACTCTGCCGGTCACGCGCGGGGCGAGCTACCAATACCTCATCGTCCACTTCACCGAGCGAGGTGAAATCGCCCGCGTGATCCCCACCAACCTCATCTCTCACTAGGCCATGAACGCGACCTCCGTCTCCCTCGCCAGCTCCCTGGCACTCGTTCTCTCTGCGACCCTTTCGGCAGCTCCCTCGCTGCGGCTTCCCCGGGAATGGGCAGCCCCGCTGGACAGCGCCAAGGCCGTCGTCCTTGTTGAGACCGAGACCGGCCAGACCCGCATGATCAGATTTGAAGGCACCTTCGAAGGAATTGATTCCGGCCCCAAAGTCACGAACCTCCCCGGCATCACGGGCTTGAACACGGGCCTGCAATCCGACGGCATCGAACATCTCATTCTTTCCTCCACCACAGCCAACGGAGTGCGCCTTTTCAACACCAATGACTTTTCGGTGACGAGCTTTCAACCCGACGCTCCCGGACCAATCACGGCCATTCCCCTCCGGCGCCTTAGCGGTGACCCGGCCGGCCTCCACCAACTCAGTGCTTATGGCGACTCCGCCGAGGTCCTACAGCGATACACCGACATCCTCTCGCCCAATCCGACCCCCGATGGGAGACCATTCGGTAACTTCCCGGTCTACGATTTGCAGCCCACTCGGATCCCGGGCAGCCCCGACCTTCGCGCCGGGATTGCTTCGATTGCGTCGGTGGAGGGTGTCAATCTCTACGAAGTTCGGGCCGCGGTCAACGGGGCGACCTACACTCACCTCGCTGGTGGCGGCAACCCCGGGGAAAAAATCGCCACCGGGTGCCGGGGAAGTGACGGACGACTCTGCGTGCTCCGCTACCAGCCCAGTGCCACCGATCTGGGGATCGTGACCCAACCCTACTTCGGATTCCGGGTCGATAGTGCCACCTCCAACGTCCTGCCTTTCAAGATTGGCAGCATCATGGCCGTGCCCCCGTCGGTTCCGGGCGCTCCGCACGGAGTGGTCATCACAGCCCTTGACGGCAGCGGCGCGGCCTACGCTCACATCGATCTCGGAACCACCCTGTCGATTCAAGCCATTTTCAAACCGGATGAAGGCAACATTCTCACCGGCTTGGTCCCCATTCCCGGTCACGGTCTCCTCCTACTTGAAGGTCCCCTCGAAAGCCAGCGCAGCACCTCGTGGACCGGCTATCGGGAAAACAGAGGGAATTGGGAAAAGGTCAACGGGAACACCCTCGAGCCCTGGCTCCCCGCCCAGACCAACTTTGCCACTCTGTTCTGGTTCAAAGGCATCCCCCTGGTCGAACCCGGCGCGGGAATCATCAAACTGGAAACCCGCGGCGACTGGACCCGCAAAACTAGCAATGCGGCCATTCCGGCCCAGATCGAATTGTCGGCGCTGCTGACCGCCGAGCAGGGCCTCACTCCCTTTTCCCGCGAGGCCCCCGGCAGTATTCCTGCAGGAGCCAATTACCTCCTCACGAGCCAGCGGGAGAATCAGGTTTCCATCACCGCCCTCGATACCGACCTGGCCCTGCAAACTCCTTCAGTCTCGCTGAGCCCCCCATCGGGAAACTACGACAATCCGGTCACCCTGACCGCGCTCTTCGATGATGACTCCAACGAGCTCTTCTTCCGGGAAGATCGTCCCGGGAGTCCCTGGCGGCCTTTCACGACCCAGACGATCAGCTACCCGTCCGGCTGGCTCTTCTACGCCCGCAACCTCAACACCGGGATTGCCGGACCGATCCTGCGACGTGATTTCACCTTTTCCGGGATCAATCCGAACTCCTTCGACAGCGACAACGATGGCGTCCCTGACTACGTCGAGCGTCACCTCGGACTCGACCCGGCAGGCGGGGCCGACAGCGATGGCGACTTCCAGTCCGACCTCGAGGAAATCCTTGCCAACAAGAACCCCGCCGATCCCGAAAGTAATCTCCCGCCGGGCGATCCCCGCGACCCGCCCTTTCTTGGGGAAGGATTCGAGTTGATCGCTCAGGCCTTCAATGCCTCGGGGCAGGGAGCTTCACCCGCCAACGAATTTAACGCCGCAACCCGGGAGGACGACTTCCCGGGAGAAACCCTGCGGGCCTTCGACCTCCACGGCAATCTCCTCGCCGAGGAAAACGTGGTCGAGCTCATGAGCCCCCCTCCCCTTGCCGGACAGAATGGAGCCTTGATGCAAATCGGCACTGTCATTGAGGAAGCGGCTTGGATCACCCTCGTCTCGCCCACCACCTTCGGGGTCCTTGATGTCCCCGAGTCGCCCCGGACCGGACGCGAGGTCATCAAGGTGATGCAACGCCCGGTCAACCCGGTCGCCGAGGTTGTGACGGTGCCCGGCGGCACCGATCGCGATGCCGATGCCGAGGCTTGGATCACCGCCGCCACCGCTGCCCACGAATCGCACGAGACCATTTCCTCGCTGACCGAACTCCGACCGGTCGACAACGCCTTGTCCGCCCTCGCTGAGCAGGCCCTCTACTCCTCGCTGATGACTCTCGACCTCGCGGACCGCCTCGCCCTTGGATTACCCGCCACGATCGACGAATTCACCCTCTTCCCGCAACGTAGTGGTGAATCCTCCAAAGTCGTTTTTTCCGCTGACATGTGGGCGGCTCTCCGTGCCGCTGGCTGCGATTTCCCGGCCTTGCTTGCCGCCCTCGAGCCAGCGACCGCCGATGCCAACGTGCTTGCGCTAGCCAATCAGCTTACCGCCCTGCACGCCTCCGACAGCGAAAGTCATCCGCTCATGGCACTGCCACTCGATGTCTTCCGCTCCATCATCCGAACCGGGACTATCGAGGACCCCGCCCCGGGCGACCCTGCGCGACCCAACCCCTATGTCGGAATCCCGCAGGCCACCATCGATACGGTCAAAGCCGCCTTCGACGCCCTTCTCGGGCAAGTCCCTTTCACCAAGAGACCTGTCGAAACTTGGTTTCTCGTGATCGGGCCCTCGACAACCCCGCTGCACCACTACGACTACGTCCGTCAAGGCACGTCGGACAAGGTCTGGCTAAGCGATCGCAACGGGGAACGCATTCTCCTGGAACAAGGGCTCGGGCTGGCGCTCGGCACTGTCTATGAAATCACCGGCTTCACTGACCCGGTGGCCCCGGCTGGCTTCCTCGGGTTCGAACCCATCAAAGTCGAGAGCATCGTGGCTCCGCTCGCCAGCGACAGCGACAGCAACGGAAACCTGCTCGATGATGGCTGGGAAAATGTCTTCTTTGGCAAACTCGGAGCCGTCGGGCCCTATGACCCACACCCCGTGACGGGCCATTCCTACCTCCAGTATCACCTGACCGGCTCCGATCCTCGATCCGGAACTCTCGCCGGTCCGGTGGTCACCATTTCCCCCGTCAACTTAGCATTGGAATGGGTCCCGGCTGCGGACACTTACGACCTGCAATTCGACTTTCCGGCTGAGTTCTTCGACCAGTTCAATTTCATCCTGCAAGCCTCTTCCACCCTCGAGGATTTCGCCGGATCGGCTGACCAAGGAGGAGTTCAGACCGTCTCTCCGGGAAGGTATTCCTTTCGAATCCGATCCGAGCAGAGCAATCTCTCCACCAATTTTTTCCGGATTGGCCTTTCCCTGAAATGACAGTCGCGCTGGGGGCCGGGGGGATGCTTCAGAACTTGTCCGTCACCGCCCCCTCGCTCGCGCTGGTCACCTGCTTGGCATACTTGGCCAGAACCCCGCGGGTGTAGCGCGGTTCGGGTTGCACCCAACTCGCCCGACGGGACTCGAGGTCAGCATCAGTTGAAATCTCGTTGTTCTCGGCGTCGATGGTGATGATGTCACCCTCTTCCAGCAGACCGATTGGTCCGCCCTCGAAAGCCTCGGGGGTGATGTGCCCGACCACAAAACCGTGGCTTCCGCCCGAAAATCGCCCGTCGGTGATCAGGGCCACCTTGTCGCCGAGACCACGTCCCATGACGGCGGCAGTGGGCCCGAGCATTTCCCGCATTCCGGGCCCACCCTTGGGACCTTCGCGACGGATGACGATGACGTCCCCTTCTCCGATGGCCCCACTCAGGATGGCTTTCATGCCGTCTTCCTCCGAGTCAAAAACGCGAGCCCGCCCGGTGAAGGAAAGCCCCTCTTTCCCGGAAATCTTGGCCACCGCGCCGGTCGGAGCAAGGTTTCCATACAGAATCCGCAAGTGGCTGTCTTTTTTGACCGGGTTGTCGATGGATCGCACGACATCCTGTCCCTCGGGGAATTCAAGCGGTGAGTTCGCGAGATTTTCCGCCACCGTCTTTCCGGTCACGGTGAGGCAATGCCCGTGGAGTAGCCCCTCCTTGAGAAGCAGTTTCATAAGAGGAATCAATCCCCCGATCTTGACCATCTCGGCCATGACATACTTGCCACTCGGTTTGAGATCGGCGAGGACTGGCACCCGCTTCCCGATCTCGGTAAAGTCGTCGATGCCGAGCTCCACCCCGGCCGCATGGGCCATCGCGAGCAAGTGAAGCACCGCATTGGTCGAGCCTCCGAGGGTAATCACCACCGTGATGGCATTTTCAAAAGCCTCCCGAGTCATGATGTCACGCGGCTTGATCCCCTTTTGCAAAAGATGGACCACGGCCGCGCCGGCATCAAAGGAATCCCGCTTCTTGTCATCGCTGATTGCGGCTTGGGCCGAGCTGTTGGGCAGGCTCATGCCCAGAGCCTCGATCGCGCTCGCCATGGTGTTGGCGGTATACATTCCCCCGCACGATCCCGGGCCCGGAATGGCATTTTCTTCAACCACCTGCAAATCCTGATCGGAGAACTGCCCACTCGCGTGCTTGCCCACGGCCTCGAAGACCGAGACGATGTCGAGCTCCTTCTCTTCCCCTTGCACCGTGGCACAGCCCGGAAGAATGGTCCCGCCGTAGACAAAAACAGCCGGACGGTTCATGCGCGCCATCGCGATCAGGCAGGCCAAGGTCCAGTACGATCAGTTGGAATTGTCCATTGCGCAGGGCTTCTTCGGCGGTGTCGGCATCGGCAGCCCAATCCACGTGGTAGCCCGCCCGCGTCATAGACACGCGGATTGCGTC
>JALQTQ010000490.1 GCA_023263995.1 Akkermansiaceae bacterium
GTCACCCTGCCCTCGCGTGGGATGGAGACGAGCGCAGTGCTGGGAAAGATTGGTGACGATCCGGAACAGCCGAAGATCCTGGAAAGTCTTACGGCCGACGAAGGCAGCTTCGGAGTGCCCCCCTTCTCACCCCATCTGACCAGGTAGGTCAGGCCTCCAGGCCGATCATCATTCGCGCTGATTGAGCTTCACCTTTGTTGCATGGTGTGGCGACATGTTGCAGGATTTTCAAAGTTGCATCTCCCTCCCCATCTCCCCCCCTTAACGATGCCAAATTTAACACCCGAACAAGAAGCTCGCGAGAACATCGATGAGATGCTCAGGGCTGCAGGGTGGGCGGTTCAGGACAGGACCGCGATCGATTTCGGGGCCGCCGAAGGACAAGCAGTTCGGGAATACCAAACCGACACCGGCCCAGCCGATTACGTCCTTGTCGTCGATGGCAAGCCGGTTGGCGTGATCGAGGCCAAAAAAGAGACGCTTGGCCAGAATATCACCACGGTCGAGGAACAGACGGGCGGCTACGCGGCCGCTAAGCTCAAATGGGTGCAGAGGGACGGAGAACCTCTCCCCTTCCTCTACGAAGCCACCGGCGTCCTCACCCGCTTCACGGACCAACGTGACCCGAAACCCCGTTCCCGCGAAGTCTTTTCCTTTCACCGCCCGGAAACCCTCCGGGATTGGCTCGCCATTGGCCCCTCCCTTCGTCGTCGCTTGGCCGAAAACCTGCCGGGCCTCGACCCAACCGGTCTGCGGGACTGCCAGGTCAACGCGATCAGTAATCTCGAGGATTCCTTCCGCAAGGCCAAACCACGCGCCCTCATCCAGATGGCCACCGGTTCAGGCAAGACCTTCACCGCCATTACCTCCATTTACCGCCTTCTCAAGCACGCCAAGGTCCGCCGTGTCCTTTTCCTGGTCGATACCCGCAACCTCGGCGAGCAGGCCGAGCAGGAGTTCATCGCCTACACCCCTACCGACGACAACCGCAGCTTCCCCGAACTCTACACCGTCCAGCGGCTCGCCTCCTCCC
>JALQTQ010000491.1 GCA_023263995.1 Akkermansiaceae bacterium
CAGGTCGTCCGAAACGCCTCGGCGACCTCCTTCCAGCTCAGCCGCCTGGCCCAGCCTGCCAGAAACCAGGCATAGGTCTCGGTCAGCTGATGCTTGCCCGCTGCCCAAGGCATCCGCTCCACCCGAACACCACAGTGCGAGCAGTTCACGCGGCGCGGGGCGTAGACGAAGAACACCTTGATACCCCACATCGGGATAAACTCAAAGCGGCGCACCGGCAGCGTGTCGTAGCCAGGCCTACGGCGGCCGCAGCCCGAGCACCTCGCCCGGCCATTGGCCCGCGGCCGCAGCTCCGCTTCAATCGTCGGCTCGCTGGCGTCTTCCACCCAGCGCACCTGGCCGTACACAAAAGATTTGAAATTCTGCACGCGATTAAGGATAGTCTTGAGGTGCATCCTGCTCTTCCTTCTCTGTTAGACACTTGTTCGCACTTGTATCATTACAGAGTTAGGGGGCAGGATGCACTCTCTCCTGTTCAGCCTGCTTTTAGTCGTATTCCGGTCACGCCGGTCTATTTTCTACCCACAAATTTTCCTGAAGAGCCGGAAATTGATTAACTACGCATTACCGCGCCTGATTCCCGACGAGCATTTTAAGACGCCTCGCCATGGCGAAGGCGTCTGGGCGCCCAATATTCGCTACCACAACAATACGTTCTGGATTTTCTATCCAGATCCCGATTTTGGAATATACGTAACCACTGCCAGCCACCCCAAAAAAGAATGGACCCGACCTAAATTAATCCTGCCTGGCAAAGGGTTGATCGATCCTACTCCCGTCTGGGATAGCGATGGCCGCGCCTATTTAATACACGCTTGGGCGAAAAGCCGATCGGGATTCAACAATGTTCTTAGCTTGCGAGAGATGGCGCCCGATGCTTCATGGGTGGCGTCCGATTATGAACATATAATCGATGGTTCAAATTTTCCTCTCTACCGGACAATCGAAGGGCCTAAATTTTATCGCCGGGGGGCGTTCTACTACATTTTTGCACCCGCAGGAGGGGTTGATCTGGGATGGC
>JALQTQ010000492.1 GCA_023263995.1 Akkermansiaceae bacterium
AACCTCCCCAGATGTCTCAACCACAGGGAAAAACCGAACTCACCGATCTCGAGAAGGCGGGTTGCAAGACCGGGAAAATGCTGGGCGGAATCGCGCTCAAACCGACAGGATTCGGCAGCGGCAAGCGGCGGCGCTTTGTCTTCGACGACCGCACTTGTTCCTACCATGTGATGTCGCGCGTCGCGGGCGGTGACCTCCTCTTCGGTGACATCGAAAAAGAAGCCTTCCGCCGCATCATGCGACGCCTCGAACGCTTCGCAGGGGTGGAAATCCTGACCTACGCGGTGATGGGCAACCATTTCCACCTCCTCGTCCGGGTCCCGGAACGCCAAAAATTCCTCCGTCAGTTCAAGAAAGGCACCCGGTCGGAACGGGAAGCCCGGCTCCTCGACCACCTCAGCCTCCTCTACTCCCGCGCCTACCTCAGCCAGCTCAAGGCCGAACTGGATCTGATGACGGAGAGGAAAATGGACGCGCTCTACGAGTCCACGATCGAGCGCTACCTCGCCCGGCTCTGCAGCCTCGAGCACTTCATGAAGGAGCTCAAGGAACGCTTCAGCCGCTGGTTCAACAAGCGACGCGGTCGTCGTGGCACCCTCTGGCAGGACCGCTACAAGAGCCTCCTCGTCGAGGACGGCGAGGCCTTGCGCACGATCGCGGCTTACATCGATCTCAACCCGGTGCGGGCCGGTCTCGTCGACGACCCAAAGGATTACCGTTGGTGCGGATACGCCGAGGCGCTGGGCGGGAGCAAGCGGGCTCGTCGGGCGCTCTGTCTCGTGCTCGACGCCACGGTGGCGAGTTGGGAAAAGACGGGGCGTCAGGCTTATCGCAACCTGCTTCTCGGGGAAGGGATCGAATCGGGCGCGGCGGAAAAAGCGCGGGAGAAGCAAGCGGGACGCCGGGTTTTCAGACGAGGTCTCAATCGTGAAAAGGCCTTGGCGGAATTGCGATCGGGGAAGGACTTGAGCAGGGTGGAACTGCTTTGCTGTCGGGTGCGTTATTTCAGCGATGGTTTGGT
>JALQTQ010000493.1:0-751 GCA_023263995.1 Akkermansiaceae bacterium
CTATCAATGCACTGAACCTTGTAGGATTCTAAATACAGATAAGAACCGATTTTTGGGCTTCTGCCAGAACGAATTTGAACCAGCGCTTTGTTATCTTCCATAATTCGCTCAAGCATTACTTCAACAGAACCACCAGATTCTTTTTGGCCAAAAATTCTTGCAGGTATAACAGAGGTGTTATTAACAACTAATAAATCCCCTTCCTCAAAATATTTAGGAATATCTTTGAAATACTCATGCTTGATTGCATCTTGAAAGACTAGCAATCTACTAAGACTTCTTTTTTCTAGTGGATAATTAGCAATTAACTCTTCAGGCAAATGATAATTAAAATCTGAGGTTTTCATGAGAAGCTGATTTTAAATTAGTTCATACTTAGCTACAATGCCATGCGTGCCCTATTGGCGGAATTGGTAGACGCGCGCGATTCAAAATCGCGTTCCTTCGGGAGTGCCTGTTCGACTCAGGCATGGGGCACCATTGATAAACTTTTTTGTAATAAGATTTATATATTTTATTTCTTGTTAATGTTGTATGCATACCTATAATCGGTTGATACAAATAATGCACTTATGAAACAAAGCAAAAAAATAGTTATTAAGCTAGGCTCGTCTCTTCTTACCAACAAAAGAGGTGGGGTGAATAAAGCTGTTCTTAAAAATGTTGTTAAAGATATTGTCTGGTTGTTGAATTCAAAAAAAGAAGTTGTAGTAGTCTCATCTGGAGCTATATCTCTTGGTAGAGGAAAATT
>JALQTQ010000493.1:761-1004 GCA_023263995.1 Akkermansiaceae bacterium
TGTAATCTCTATAATAGTTACACCACTAGATTTATTAACTCCATTTGTAAATTCTTCTCCACCTCCATGAGTTCCATCTTCAGTTGTTGAAAACCTTAAAGGATGCGAGTCTGAATGATTGAAAGTATAGGTTGTTCCAACATTTAAAGTTAATGATTTTTTCTGAGTACCATCAATAACATAAACATTACCTGAACCACTTGAGTTAGCTTCAACACTTACCTCTATCGTTTCAGTATTTGT
>JALQTQ010000494.1 GCA_023263995.1 Akkermansiaceae bacterium
TTACGCTTTGGATCGTAAGTGCCATTGAAGTCACCTGAAAACAGTTCGCTTGCAGGTAGACCTAACGCCTCAACTACATCTGTACCACGCGCACCGCATGAGAAGCAGTGGATAAGAACCTTGCCATCATCTGACTCTGTGATGGTCATGCTTGGATTCTTGTCGTTGTGGACTGGACAACAGGCTTTGTATCCTCGATGTGCTTTCTTAACCTTATCCAACTTCCGCAGAATATTTTCTAGACTCATATTTGTACTTCCCTTTAGCGTATTTGATGTTTTGGTGTTTGATCCAGTTAGACACTTCGTCAGACACGGCTTTTGCTAAAATCGGCCTTACTTGAGGCCATTCTTTGAATTTCTCTTTGTACTTGTGATTAGCCCACCCTTCTGTTTTTCCTTTCTTGGCGGCATACAAGTATAACTCGCCTAGCCACTCAGCCTTTCGTTCTTGTGAATAATTGTTGTTGTTTAGCTTGGTTAGTATCTGGTCATCAGTGACGATCTGCTGCGTCCACGGTATCTCGTAACCACAGTCACACTTGATGCCGATGAACTGGCGTGTGCATTGTGGGCATTCTTTGACCTTGGGTTCTTTCTTCTCTTTCTTGATCTGATTGCGTTCGTCAAAGCGTCTTGAACCGTCATCTAGCGACTCTGGAACGATGTCTTCAATAAACCCGTGGGTCTGACAGTTTCCTGCGTGATCGAGGATGATTGCGTAGTCCTTACCAGGATGTGTGCGCTGAACTCTGCCGTACCTTTGCACCAGAGTAATTTTTGATTTCGTGGGATAGCAGTCAATCAAACAGCGAACACTAGGTGCGTCATAGCCAGTATTGAGCAAGCGCGAGCAACTGAGAATCTTGTACTCGCCTCTGTCGTGCGCCTCATAGATGATCTGGCGTTCTTCATCGTCCATGTAACCGTCAATGTGAACAGCAGGTATCCCTGCGAGATTGAATTTCTCGACTAGAAACTTGCTGTGCTTAATTG
>JALQTQ010000495.1 GCA_023263995.1 Akkermansiaceae bacterium
GAATGCACTGGCGTCATGTGTTCGGCTTCCCGAAGATCGCCTTGATGTCGTCGCGTATCTCTGCCAGCATTGCGTTCGTTTCCGCCCGCGCTGCCCGATGCGCCTCCAAGTCCTCTTTGCGCTGCGCTTGCAGGCGCTTGATTTCCTGAGTATTGTCGATTGAACGCGCTTCAAGTCGCACAAGCCACGCCACGAAACCGACAAAAGCGACCGCGATGGGCCAGTATTTTAGGACCACATCTGACATATCGGCCCCGCCCTGAGTGTTGCTTTCATTTGCCGCGCCCTTTGCCGCCTGTCCGCCCTGCCCCAACATACCCGAAAGCACCCCTTCAAAAAAGTGTGTGATTTACTGTACATCACGCCTCTGGTTCTGCCGTCACGCTGCAGCGATAACCGCCGCTCTTGTCGATTTGATGCTGCACCTTCGACACAAGCCACACCCCATTTACGCCATCCCGGAAGCCGCTCAGCGACACGCGGCCCTCGGCCACAAGGTCGGGATTGCCGGGGAGTGTCAAAGATAGCTGATTGCCCGCCCGCTTGGACCGGTTGAACTCCGCATCCGCCGCCGCCTTTGCGCTTGCCAATGTAGGGAAGCGCTGTCGCAAGCGTCGGACCACATCTCCAGCCCCTGCCACGGCCTCAATATCCAACGCTTGCGGCTGGTCTCGGTAGGTGGCCACGACCTTTTCGGCAGGCGGTTTCAGCTTTACCGACATGCGCCAGCTTGTCACATCCTGCGGTGTCAAAGACACGCGCGGCATTTGGATTTCGCCACGCTTGGCAAAGATCATGGCCCCGCCGCCGGGCTTTGCGATTGCGTCAAAATCCCGCGCGATGCGCGTCAACAGATTGATGTCGCTTTCGTCCACCTGATCGATATGCGGCAGAGGTATAGAGGCAAGCGCGTCCGACACAACGGCCCGCAAGCCATGCTCCGATGCCACCTTGCGAACAAGATCGCCGATTGTCGTCTCAGCGTCCCAACT
>JALQTQ010000496.1 GCA_023263995.1 Akkermansiaceae bacterium
TATCGCTCTGGCATCGTCACTCGACCAAGTGGGACCGGTGTCGCGCACGGTCCGAGACTCCGCTCTCATCCACGATGTGATCGGAGGCCATGACCCCCAGGATTCGACGAGTATTCCCACCCCCTGGGCCTTGATGACGGAGGCTGCGGATGCGGGAGCGCAGGCAGCAGACCTCGCGGGGCTCCGTGTGGGCGTGGTGAAGCAATTGGTGACCGAGGGTATTCAACCCGGCGTGAAGCAGCGTTTTGACGAGGCTCTGGAGTTAATGGCCGCTCATGGTGCCGAGATCATCGAGGTGGATGCGCCGCACTGTGAGTACGCGGTAGCTGCTTACTATTTGGTGTTGCCGGCTGAAGCGTCCAGCAACTTGGCCAAATTTGATTCTGTGCGGTTTGGTTTGCGTGTCACGCCTGAGGGGAACCCAACCGTTGAGGACGTCATGGCGGCAACGAGGGATGAGGGCTTTGGTGATGAGGTCAAACGCCGCATCATCCTCGGCACCTATGCGCTCAGTGCCGGCTACTACGACGCTTACTACGGGAGCGCTCAGAAGGTGCGAACCCTGATTCAACGTGATTTTGCTCAGGCGTTCGACAAGGTCGATGTGTTGGTATCCCCGTCAGCACCGACAACAGCTTTCCCCCTGGGTGCGAAGCTGGATGATCCTTTGGCTATGTGGGCGGGCGATTTGACGACAATTCCCGTGAACTTGGCAGGAATACCGGGGATGTCCCTGCCGATGGGTCTGGATCCGGAGGATGGCTTGCCGGTGGGCCTGCAATTGATGGCCCCCACGTATGAAGACGCGAGGCTCTACAAAGCTGGGGCAACCCTGGAGAGATTGTTCTTCGAGCGTGACGGATACTTGGTCTCCTCGTGCACACCGGAGGTGGTCTAGCCGTGGCGAAAGACCAGCTGATGGACCTCGAACAAGCGCTCGAATTGTATGAGCCGGTGTTGGGCTTTGAGGTTCAC
>JALQTQ010000497.1 GCA_023263995.1 Akkermansiaceae bacterium
ATGTTTATATATTATACCAGGCAGAGATAGTTTTGTAAACCCCTTAATTTGCTAAAGGATTATCTAATGCTTCTTGCAGTGTCTGGTTTAGATCTTGGTCAAGTCTACGCATTGCATCGTCTATACGGTTTTCGGTAGCACGCATCGTGTCACGTACATCCTTTTCCGTTTCCCTATTGAGGTTTTCAATAGTTCTAAGACGATCATCGATAGAGTCTTGAATATCTTTTGTTCTACGACCCGCATCCTCTGCAACTTTTTCTACACGAAGAATATCTTGACGTAGATCGTCTTTAATATCCCTCGTGTAGTCAATTGCATCATTCAGCTTCTGGATCTGAAGTTCATTTGCTGCTTGAATCTCTTGGATATCAATATTCGCAATAATCTCCTTCATGTCCATGTAGTCTTTATAGAATTCGAAACCACCCCATAAAGCACCACCTGCGGTAGACAGTGCAGTCAGGATAGCAAACATTTTGCCACCCTTAAAAGTCATTCCTCCAAATTCAAACTCTGCCATGGCTTACTTCTTTGCTGTATCTGACTTTGCTGCAGAACCTTTAGAATAAGCTTGAGCGCCAAAGAATGCTGCAACTAAACCGGCGATAGCTACGAAATAAGTTGGAGCGATATCACCAATTGTACTTGTAGCAGCTTCGATTTCGAAGATCGCGGTTACTAGAATGAGTACTGGATAGAGTAGCATACCCCAAAGAGCAAACCATGCCATCTGGCGGATCTGGTCTTCTTTTGCGTCTTCATTCTCTTGCATCTTACGTTTATGTTCAAACTCGGCAATCTCTTTTGCACGAGCCATTTCTTCATCAGTGATTACTCCATCACCATCTGTATCCAGATATGCATAGATTGAATCTGCCTGCATTACCTTTTGTTCTTTATCAGCCATTACTTTTCTCCTTTGAGTAATGTCCATGCGCCATAGCCAATCATGCCATACGCAATTAAGTT
>JALQTQ010000498.1 GCA_023263995.1 Akkermansiaceae bacterium
CTCTGCCATTTAAAAACTCCGCTCTATTTAATATATTTATCATACCTGTATTCATTATTAAATTCCAAAATATTGAATGGCTAGATAGTCGCCATCGATACCCTTTTGATGATCTACTTTTACAGGGATGTTTATTTGTAATCCTGATGTTGTTGTAATATTTGTTGCACTAACCTTTACTTGACCCGCAATCAACGTATTAGTTAATGCGTCAGCGCCGCCGCTTGAAATTCTACTTTCTAAGTATTTAATAATTGCAGCCTGTGTTGGAACAATATTATTTGAGTTAGCAACAAACGTTCCGTCTTTACTAAATTCTTTAATAACAACAGCACTTCCGCCTACCTGAATGCCTCCAAGACTTAATTCTGTCAATCCGCCAAGTTCGAATAAATCTGCATTAACAGTAACAGTACCAGTTGCCTGTTCAACTGTAAACAATTCGCCGACTCGGAAGTTACCATCTTGGTCAGTTGAAGTATAGAATACTCGTCCACCGCCATTTGAAACAGTTTCATTAAACGGTTGTCTAGGCGTGTTTGGATCTTCACCTTCTAAATATAAATTAGGATAACGTGTACTTGTAGTATTTCCTGTACCAATATCTAAGAAGTCGTGACCTGTTAATCTTACTTGACTATATTGTTCACGTATAATTACATTTGTCTCGTGTTCAGGTGTTTCCTCATTTGAAAATGTAGGACTAATTGAAATAGTTAGATCTATGTTAGGTGCTGATCCCGATTGTGCTTCAACCTTTGTTAATCTATATGTAACATCATTAATGCCACTTATAACAACGTTTGCGCCTGGTCCAGGAACAAGACTAACATTTTTAAGTTTTATTGTTCGACCTGTTTGGTAAATGTCAGCAAATCCGTTGCCTGTTATTGAAAGTGTTGCAGTAACATATCCTTCTCCTCTATTAGTAAATACCGGCTGTGCTAACACGCCATTTGCTATT
>JALQTQ010000499.1 GCA_023263995.1 Akkermansiaceae bacterium
AGAGGATTAAGGTCAGGCCTTCGCGCCCGATAGAAAAAGGCTGCCCGAGCGCAGCCTTTTTTATGCCTCGATAGAAGGTTAATCATGGCTGCCAGCCAATTCCGGCAGCTCATTGTGGACAATCTAGCCAAGTACCAGTTCGCTGACCTATGATGTAAGGCTTAATTAATCGCCAGCATCTGGCAACCCAGGAGAAAAACAATGACTGTCAAAGTTGGAGATCACGTTCCTGATGGAACACTGACCGAATTCATCGAGAACGAGACCGCTGGCTGCGCGCTTGGCCCGAACGAGTTCAAAGTCTCGGACCTGGTCAAGGGCAAAAAAATTCTTATGTTTGCATTGCCTGGCGCTTACACCCCGACTTGCTCGGCCAAGCACGTGCCGAGCTATTTGGAAAACCACGATGCTATCAAGGCCAAAGGCGTCGATGAGATCTGGTGTGTGGCTGTCAACGATGCTTTTGTGATGGGCGCATGGGGCCGTGACCAGCAGGTAGACGGCAAGATTCGCATGTTGAGCGACGGTGCCGCTACCTGGACCAAAGCCATGGGCTTGGAACTTGACTTGACTGCGCGCAACATGGGCCTTCGTTCTCAGCGCTACGCTGCGGTGATTGAGGACGGTGTGATTAAGGCGCTCGAAGTTGAAGCGCCAGGCGCATTTGAGGTCAGCTCAGGCGAGGCGATGCTAAAGCATCTGTAATCAATTTGCGTTCAACCGCATAAGCAAATGGCCGGCGTTAAGCCGGCCATTTGCTTTGGTGCGCACGCAACAGTCGTGATCACGTGACTAAATTTGCTTTGTCAGTCGACCCGGGTGCAAGCTATTCTGTCGGCTGCAACTACTTGCCGCCATGTTCGCCACACTTGCCTCTTTTTCTTCGCTGTTTTTGTCCACGCTCGTGATGTTAGTGGGGGTTGGGCTGTTTAACGTTTTCATGGGCTTAAAGCTCACTGAA
>JALQTQ010000049.1 GCA_023263995.1 Akkermansiaceae bacterium
GAATTGCGATCGGGGAAGGACTTGAGCAGGGTGGAACTGCTTTGCTGTCGGGTGCGTTATTTCAGCGATGGTTTGGTCTTGGGGAGTCGGGAATTTGTCGAGCAAGCCTTTCAGGCCAAGCGGGAGTGGTTTGGCCGCAAGCGTCAGACGGGAGCACGAGGCTTGCCGATCGAGGGTGGCGGGCTCTTCTCACTGCGTGAGCTCAAGGTGCAGGCTTTGGAGTAGAAGCAGAGTCCCCCAAGATCATTGAGACTTTCCTCTGGGCAAGAGTAGAGGCTGGCCCCGGTATTCCTGGCGATCCCCTTCACTTTTTTTCCTCGGATTTCAGTGCCCTTATCGCCTGATGACTTTCGAGGAGCAAGAACCGGGAAAGAACCCCCCATCATTTTTGAGTGGGCTGTTCTCGCAGCGGGGGCGCAATATTTGCTGCACTTTTGGGTGCTCAGCTGGCCTTGGGAGTCAAAAAATCAACGACGCCCGACTCGCCCTGCCCGGGAGACTTGCTTATCCCAGCAATTCGCTTCGCGTGAAAATGCTGGCTACGGGGACGCCATTGGCCTCAATGGCCTCCCTCCCTCCTTCCTCGCGATCGACGAGGACGAGGCAAAAGACCACCTCCCCTCCCGCCTTACGGATGGCATCGATCGCCTTCAAGGTCGATCCGCCGGTGGTGATGACGTCATCGACCACCACCACTTTGTTGCCTTCCTGGAAGTTTCCCTCGATTTGCTTGCCACGCCCGTGCCCCTTCGGCTCTTTTCGGACCGTGAAAACTTGCAGGGCCTTCTCATGACCTGTGCTGGCCATGCCCACCACCAGGGAGATGGGATCGGCTCCCATCGTCATGCCCCCGATGGCATCGACCTCCAGCCCTTCGGACTCGATCTTTTCGCGAACCAAATCCCAGCCCAATTCCCCGATCCAGCCCGCTCCCCGGGTGTCGAGCGCAGTGACCCGGCAATCGACATAGAGGTCGCTCGTCTTTCCTGAGGCCAGAGTGAACTCCCCGGTCCGGACCGATTTCTCCAGCAACATCGTCTTCAGGTCATCCCTCGCGCTCATGGGGGCAGAGCGTGAAGGCCGCAGATCCAAAACTCAACTCTCGGGTTGCTCCAACTCTTCTTTTGGGTCGCAAGAAATTCCCTGAGCCCGATTTCTAGATCCTGTTCCAGCCCGGTTTCATGACGGAAATCAGCAAGCTCTGGGCCCCCCCCAATGAATGGTCGCTTAGGCATAATCACCCTTGCCATCATTCCTGATTGAGAAAGGTCCTTGACACCCAAAGGTCATTTAGCCAACCGCCAACGCTATTGGAGTCCCTCAGTGATTGGTTTTGAAGATAAGGTGGAAATCGTGCTCAAGGCAGGTCCTCGACGCCGGCATAGCCAAAGCCGGGCCCACTCAAAGTGCTCCAGTCGAGCACCCCATTCCGACGCTGATACAAGCCCGGGTGGACCTTGAAGAACTCCGCCGACGCTTCGGGATAAAACTGCATCGCATTGCTTTCCACTCCGGCGATGGTCCCGGCGAATGCAGCCAGCAAAACATGAGGCACCTGGGCCAGTCTGGGATTGGTCAAATCCTGAACCATCAGATCCATTCCATGTTCCCGGGCCCAGCAAAGGCTGAGAAGGGCACCGGTGAGGGTCTTGCAGGTCTTCAGGGCCACCCCGTTCCATCCCAGATCACGACCCAGCCGCACGAATCGCCAATCGTGCGCGCTTTCATCCATGAAGAGGGGCTTGCGCGCACTCACCGAGTGAACGTCGATCCGGTTGGCCTCCAGGTCGTAAGCAAACGGTTGCTCGACGTAGACCAGGCGCTCGTGGATTTCCGGCTCTTCTTCGCTCAGGCGGTCGAGAATTTCGTTCACGTACTCTGGGTCGGTCACCATACAGTTGAAGTCCGACGAAAGGTGGGTCACCCCTTCCTCAAGCGCGATCTTTCCGACCGCCACCAGACGCTCGTAATCCCACTTCCCATCGTTTCCCTGTAGCTTGATCTTGAGGCACCTGAGACCATCCCGCCGGATCCAGTCACGCAGCAGCACCGGATATCCGTCGTCCGGTTCGCCGCCGGTCAATTCACTTTCAGAAATCGGATCGAGCCCCCCGACCAAATGCCATACCGGAAGCACCTTCTTCGGTTTCACGAGGTAATCGGAGGGATACTTCCCACAGAAGGATTCCGTCGGTTTGAGAAAGCGAGCGAGGTCATGATCTCCCAGCCATTTGCGGTCAAGGCAGTCGAAGACGCCGATTCCATGAAGTTTCCCGAACGCGTCGTAGAGAGCGAGATCGAAGGCTGAAAGACAGACCAAGGCCGCGAGGTGGGGCATTTTCGCTTCAGGCTCACGATCCTGATTTTCTTTTGCCAGACAGTATTGCAGCCGTTCCTCGATGAAGCAATGCCCGACGACCATGGGATGTCCTTCTCTGGCATTTACATCAAGATCGCCTCGCAAGGTTTCACAGAAAGTTTTGAGCCGGTCCTCTCGTTCCCGGTAGCCCAAGCCCGACGGCCAGACCCAGGCCACACTGAGCGGGGTCTCGGCCCACCCGGTCACCTCTTTTTCCCCATCGGTCACCTCGATCCCGACCCGTGCGCAACTGACCTCGGTCAGGGTCTGGTCACCAAATTTCAACGGCACCCGCGTGACGACGGGGACAAAAGAAAGGGAGATCCGGGAAATCCTCATGATTTTAGAGTCGATATCATCACCGGCCACCTTCTCCTTCGAATGGATAACCATAGCGTATGAGGAGCGGCTTGTAGAGCTCAACAAAACGAGCATGGAATTGGGGCGCGAAACGGTCCCGCCACTGCCCGCTTTGGGGGTTACGAAGGTGACCTTTTTTCGCCTCCTTGGCCCAGACCCGGTAGGCGTGGGCGTTCCGTCCGTCCTTCTCGGCAATACGCCTCGATTGACCAAGAAAGTTCAGGATCTCACGAAAGTTTTCCGCTTTCCGACCCAGGATGGCCTCGTAGCAAACAACCATCATGCGGTCATCTTTCTCCGGCCATAGCATCATGCTCTCAAGGCGATACCTCCGCAATTCAATTTCCGCACCGAGCGCGTCTTCCTCGGGCACCTGATTCACGTCATCGGTGAGTGAATGCCCGGGAGGCAGAGTGGAGGACACGGCTCCATTGACCACCTCGAAAACCACTCCACGGACCGCGATCCTGGCGACCGGTTTCAGCGAGTCGTTCACACTGATCCGAAGACCATTTCGACGGACCTTGCCGGTAAGGAAAAGACGTCGGACCTCCCGACGTTTCATCACTCCCGTGGCCACTGTCGCAGGCTCGACCTGTCTGGGATCATCACTTCTCACCGTCTTCAAACCTCCCCCGAATTCCCTTCCAAAGTCAAAACTCCATAATCCTTTGCGATGAAAAAACCCATTGAGGGGGTCAGCTACCTCGTCATCTCCACCCGGAATGCTCCCCGTAAATCGCCGACCTTGAAACCACGCGCCTTGTCCTGGGGATAGAGTTCATCGAGGACCGTTTTCAGTTCGGGTAGCAGCTGCTCTTCCGCGCCGTGACAGTTCAAACAAACGGCCTGCAGCATGATGGGCTTGTAAACGATGGCGGTGTCCTCATCTCTCAGCTCAATCGAGAGAGGAGGGAGAGAGTTTCCTGCCTCGAGTTCATGCTGCCAGGACTCGAGCACCTTCCGGTCAAGCTCATCGGGAGCGTTTTGAGGATTACGGTATTTCAGGGAGGTCCGCGAAACATTGACGCCCTCGCGTCCTCCGTTAAATGATTTCGTCATCGGTCCCGCTTTCAGCTGGCACACCTTGACTGCTTCCACCGGGCCGCCTTCGGCAATCGCCTTATTCAACAGGGAACCCAGGGTGGTCGCCAGCTCTTGAATGACTTCCTTGCCCATAGCCATGAGTCGATCCCGCTCCACCGTTGCGGGATCGGATTCCTTCGCGGTCTCCTCCACCTCGTTGCGGCAGCAGGGGAGAATGAGAACAGCAACGAGAAGAGCAGGAAAACGGACATTCATGGCCCAGGAGAGATAGCAGCAAGATCACTGAAAATCAACAAACGAGGAGCTTCGGAAACCAATTGCCCTGGACGGTCTTCTCTGCCTTTCCGCAAACGTTTTCCGTCCCCGGGCGATGACACTTCCCACGAAATCTCGTTCCAAAAAGGCCCTGTCTTAAACTTGAACTCATGACCAAATGGAATTCGCCAGACCCAAGTTCATGCTGGGAATGGGAACCGGTAATTCAGGCAGCCTCTCAATAAGAACAGGCAATCACGAATCGGTGGTAAATTCATGCAAATTCAGTGGGAAAAGTCGGCGGTGGAACGGCGGCGCAAATTTTTTTCTGTAAAATCGCTCAGAGCCCTTTGCTGAAGGGTGATCTGGTTTCTGTTTTTTGGGGTAGACTTGTTCGTTTTTGAGGTAGACCCGGCCGGATTCCCAGTTTTCGGAAATCTCGATGAGCACTCCGGTGACAAGTCGCTGGAGTGAGTCTTCGCTGGGAAAGATTCCGGCGACTCGGGTGCGGCGTTTGATCTGGCTGTTGAGGTTCTGGCAGCTGTTTGAGGTGCGCATCTTGCGCCGGTGGGCATCCGGGAGGTCGAAGACAGCGAAGCCCTCTGGGAGGTTCTCTTCTGCCCAGATTGCCAGCTTGGGCTGGTCGTTCTGCCAACGCTCCACAAAGGCCTTCAGGTGCTTTTGGGCGTGGTCTCTGGAGTCTGCGTTGAAGATCGTTTTGATCTCGGCAGCAATGGGACCTTTCAGGCTCTGTTTGAACTTCCCCCGAGTTGACGGTCTACGCCAAGTTGCACCATGGCTTCGCTATCCCCACGCCGTTGGACGACGACAGGCCAAGGGTTTCCTGAAAAGAAGAATCGATGGGTAAGCGACTGCAGCTTTCTCAATGAGACACGTGACGGGAGAATTCCTGATGAAACAGTGACTGAATCAGCCTCTCAATCTTGTGATCGAGAGGTCTCCGACAACCTCCTTTTTCACCAAGTCCCACGCCTCGTCGTCGTTGTCGGTCCCGTAGACTCCCAGCATGAGCACTCTCGCGTATCGGGGAAACCAGCGATTGAGGGTTGAACGTATTTTGAAGGCCCTTTGGTCCGCGCTATTTGGGCCCTCTCGCAACAAGTTCAGGCCATCGAATCCTTCGGCCCAACTGAGCTTGAAGATGTAGAGCGGACGGCCGTCTGGTTCCGAGAATTCCGTGACATCAAAGACCAACTCACTGCCATCGACGACCACTCGCCGCTCCGGAAGAAAGGCCTCCACTTCTCTTCCAAGGTTTCCCATGCAGACTTCTGGCTGATGATGAAACGCATGATTCAGGCCGGTGTCATCAACATTGTCCCAAGTGAAAAAGTTCACACTAATTCTTGAGTCTTCGTCGGCATTGATCCACCCCTTGAGACCTCCATTGCAGCCGAGTATTTCGACCACCCCTGCCGAAACCCTCTCGATCACATTTCCGGGGGACTCTTCGGGAAAGGAATACGTCAAGACGTTCCTTCCCTCGGTGGGTTCGGGAGGATTCTTCCACCACCAGGACAGCCCCTCCGAAACCAAGACCGCCAGTGGAAACGTCAGGAGAATCAAGATCAGCCGGAGCTTCGACTTGGAGGAAGATTTCGAGTTCATGCTGATTTTAGTCGGGTTTGGCGGCGACGAATCACGCCCTTTTTCCAGTCTCGGGAAATTAAAACTTTCGCTACGATGAGTAAGCATAGGCCACCCACGGCAAAAGCCACATGGCCGACGCCATCGTGGGAGGCGTCAAAAGATTCTTCACCCCGGGTAAAACGAAGATGGGCAAGAAAGATGGCCCTCCCGATGTTGACCGTTACAGCCACCACAACGCCCATCGCCACCAGGAGAACACGCCCGGATGCGCGGAGTCGGAAGAACTCTCCAAAATACAGGGAGGCCATCACGAGGCTTTGGAGGGATTGAATCCCACTACAACCCTCGGTCACTTCCACCTTGGTCCCATGATACTCAATGATTCCCCCGGACACCAGAACAGGCCGTCCCAACAAGTGAAAAACGGCGCCAGAAATCTCGACCACCCAATTGCTCAAAGTCTCGATGAGTGCTGATTCAAACTGAAATGGATAGGGGATGGCCGAGAGCGCGAAGACTATGACCGGCACCATCCCGCAAAGTAAGACCTTGCCGCCGGCAAGATGTAGAAAGAACAGAGTGGTGAGAGTGACCATCCCAGCATGGAGGAGCATCGGAGGGCGCCAGGTGGGATCGACACCCTCGAGACTCCGAATCGCCAAGAGAAACAGGAAGAGCACCATTGCCAAGGGAAGTAACCACCCGCTCACTTGAGGGTCGCACTCTCCCTTGGGCCTCTCCTGCCACCGCTGAAAGAAAAAGAAGAACGCGATAGGCGGAACGAACCAGGCGTAGTCGTAATACTCGCCATTCCTCCAGACCGGGGTCGCACTGTAATAGAGCTGAAGCCACATCGATCCAATGGCCACGGGAAAGAGGACCGAGGCAAGAGAGCGCGACTCTCCGGACTCCCGGTCGTTGGCGGCCCCGGGAGAGGCTTTGGTGAATAAACCCGCAAACATATCAGAGGTGGGCAAATCCTTTCATTGGTAAGGTGACTATCTTTGGTCAGGAGGCCATTCAAGGATATTTGCGTGGTTCCGAGGATGCGTCGAGATGTCGACGATGGGGTCTGGAAGAGGGTCGGTGTGTGTGCCAGCCGAACATCTTTTTGACATTCCTTTTCCGCGCGACATCTGAAAACCTCTTCCCATGCAGAACAACTCCGGCCTTCAACTCGGTATTCTTGGCACCCATCTTGGCTTTCTTGATGCTCTTGTTCCCGATGAAAATGGGCTCCTGCCCCGAAACGCCGACGGGGAATTTGTGGTGGCGGCCGGAGCTCGTGATCTCATCGAACTCTCCCCGGTGCCCATCGACCTGATCCAGGTGTCGGCCTTTGGGGGCACTCGACCGGAGGATACCGATGAACTCCTGACCAAACTCCGTTCATTGGGACTCGAGCCGCAGCTCGTGATGATGGTGGGGGGCGTCAACCCGATGGATCCGGCTGATGAAGACGAAGCGGTGGCCCAGCTTTTGGTTCATCTGGAGGCCGCCAAGCGCAACCAGGTCGTCGAGGTCAATTCCACCTCGGTGGAAACTTGGATGGAGGGCAGTCCGCCGACCAACGAGGAAGAATTCCAAGCCCGCGTCGCTCAAAACATCAAACTCCACCATCGGGCCTACGAGGAAGCCGGGCTGGCCGACTCGTGCATCAAATTCTGGAACATTGAGTTCCTGCGACCGGGTGAATTCCAGAACTTCACCTCACTTGCCAAGTTGCGCCCGATTCTCACCGGCCTTAATGAACGGGTCGGCCATCCTTATTTCCGGGCGCTGGTGGATGCCGCACACTGTGGGGATTCCGGACTCAACATTCCCGAAAACGAGGCCATCATTGCGGCCCTTGGAGAAGCGGATGAAATCGGACCGTTTCATTGTTCGGTCCCCACCACCCGCGGTTGCCTGTCGTCCGACGACGGCTGGGTCGGAGCGCTGCTGGCCGCCAATGCGCGCACCGGGAAGCTCAAGAGCGCCTTTGTCGAACTCTTTCGCCACGATGATCCGGCCCTTGCGCCGCTTCGCCAACTTGTGCCGGGACACGGGGTCGACACGACCTTGGGGCGGACTTACACCGAAGTCATGGTCGACGGGCTGATCGACACGACTCGTCGACTGAACAACCTGAAAACCAGGGGCCTCATCTAGCCCGCCCGGGTTTTCGATTCCCCTGTCGGGGTCTGGTGTCCAGAATAGGGACCGTGAAAATTTTCCTTCTTCTTCTTTTCGTCACGACGGCAGCCCGCTTGACGGGACAGAGCATCAGTCCCGTCCGAACCTACCCGAGCTTTCCCATCGGACCAACGGGCATCGAAGCTACAATCGAACCCAGCCTGCAAGTCACGGTCCAAAAGGTCGCGAAAGAGGCCCCGGCTCATGAGTCCGTCCTGCAGGCTGGCGATGTTCTGCTGTCACTCAATGGTGAAAAGCTGTCGGTTTCCGACCCCCGCGTTGCCCTCGGGCGCGGGATCGGCATGGCGGAAGCTAACGACGGGATACTCACCTTTACCGTGGCCCGGGGAGAGCAACGCCTGACCGCTTCCGTGCAGCTCCCGGTAATGGAAGCCTACCGCCCGAGCTGGCCAAAGGAATGCCCGAAATCGCGAGCGATCACACAAGCCAATGCTCGTCATCTATCCGATGCCCTTGGGGTCGACGGCCACTATCAACTCGACGAGACCCGGCTTGGCCCAACCGATTTGAAGGCCTGTCTGGCCGGACTCTTTCTTCTCTCGACCGGCGAAGACGTCCACCTTTCCAAGATCGGCCGCCAAGCCCGAGCCCTCGCTACCCTTGCCGAATCGCGTCAAAATGCCGGCGGGCACATCAACTGGCAGTTGGGCTATCAGGGCATCTTTCTCGCGGAATACTACCTCCGCACGGGTGACCGCACGGTCCTCAAGGGCCTGCAGGAGATCTGCGCGTGGGCCGCCGAGGGGCAGGCCGCCGGCGGGTGGGGACATGGCTCAACCCCGGGGCCCGGCTATGTCCAGAGCGGACTGCTCAATCACACCACCGTCCCCATTCTGACCGCGCTCATTCTTGCCCGTGAATGCGGGGTGGCGGTCGATGCACAAACCTTCGAGCGAGCGATCAAATTCATGTATCGCATGGTCGGCCACGGTTGCGTGCCCTACGGCGACCACCGAAGCGAACTTTGGTGGTCCAACACCAATGGCCGCAATGCCATGTTGGCTTGCGCCTTTTCCCTGCTCGATGAACCCCGCTTTCAAAAGGCCGCCGCGCACCTCGCCGTTCTCGTGAGCGACTCCTACCATCAGCCGGAATTCGGACACACCGGTGGAGGCTTCAATATGATCTGGCGAGGAATCGCCTCGGCTCACGTCCCGGCCAGCCACGAGAGCCACCGCGAACGACAAATGAAAACCCTGGCCTGGTATTACGACTTGGCCCGCCTGCCTGATGGTGGCTTTTCCATGCTCTCGACTCCACCCGACAACGAGCGCTATTTCGGACGAGGATGGGGGGTGGCTCTGGGCCTGACTTACACCGCTCCCCGGAAGACCCTCCGCATCACCGGGGCCGCCCCCACCCGCTTCAGCGTCAAACAAAAGCCGCTTTCTTTCTCTTGGGGAACCGAAGCCGATCTTGACTTCTTTGCGATCGACGGAGCACAGGGATTTGACCAGGAGATCGCGCCACCTCATCTCGTGTATGACCACCTTCTCGGTGACAAGAAAGACGAGGTCACGGTCGATTTCTGCGCGGCTCACCTCGGGCATTTCAGCCCGCTGGTCCGATCTTGGGCGGGCAAACGGCTGCGAGAAATGAAGTCCCAGGAAGCGATCGAGGTCCTGGCCAAGATGGTCGGTCACCCGGACCCCCGGGTCCGACGGGCCGTTTACGATGCCATTTCCGGTTATGACAACTGGCGGCGGCCCTTCCAGCCTGCGGTTACTCCGGACGTCGTCTCGGACCGTTTTCTCCCGGCCCTCATCAAGACCCTCACGGATCCGATGGTCGCGTGGTGGGAAAAGGACGGGGCCCTTTTTGCTCTTGGCTGTGCCCGCCCGGACTCCATCCGTCAACACCTCCCGCTCATCCTGGCCTACGCCAACCATTCGGAGTGGTATCTTCGTGAAGCGGCCTTCTGGTCCCTGGTCGGTCTCCGTGACTCCATCACGGGGGAGGAGTTCCAGCATCTCTCTGAGATTTACCGTACTTCTCGCCACGTTTTCGCCCGTTCCTCTTACGATGCCGGCTTCCGCAGCATCCTCCGCACCAGCCGCGCCCGCCTTCAGGAGGACAGCATCAAACACGCGGTGCAATCCCTCGGGGAAACCATTCACCGCCCCGGGGTCATGGAAGGATATGGAGACGGAGGTCTCCACGAGGCAGCCCATCGCACCATGATGGTCCTCAAGCACTTCGGGCCGGCAGTGGTGCCTTATCTGGTCGATGACCTCGCAGCCTACCTCGACCTCTGGGAGCCCTACTACCAGCACAGCGTTTGGCTGATCACCGGAAGCAAATGGCAACCTGGCATTCCCAAGCTTTTGGCTAACTTAGGCCGGGAAGGCCAGCCGGTGATCTTGGCTTTGAAGCGACTTCAGAAGCGGTATCCTTCATTCGACCGCAAGCGTGTTGGCAAGGCCGGGAAGGATCTTGAAGTCCAAATCTCGGCCGCGATTGCGGAATGGGAGAAGCGCAACGAGCCTTCTTAGGGTGGCCTACACCATCGAGGCGAGACGACGGCAGACCTCCTCCACGTTTTCGCGTGAGTTGAAGGCCGAAATGCGGAAAAACCCTTCACCGGCTGCGCCGAATCCGGAGCCGGGCGTGATCACCACTTGGGCTTCTTCGAGCATCTTGTCGAACATCTGCCAGCTCCCGACACCCTCGGGGCACCCCACCCAGACGTAGGGCGCATTTTCTCCCCCCCACACCTTCAGCCCAAGTCCTTCGCAAGCCTCGCGCAGGAGCTTGGCATTGGTCATGTAGTGCTTCACCAACTCGGCCACCTCGGACTTGCCAGCCTCGGAGTAAATGGCCTCAGCCCCGCGCTGCACTGGGTAGCTGGCCCCATTGAACTTGGTGGAATGTCGACGGCTCCAGAGCTTTTTCAAGGAGACCCTTTCCCCCGCGGCGGTGGTGCCAGTGACGGCTTCGGGAACCACGGTGAAGGCACAACGCACCCCGGTGAAGCCCCCGTTTTTGGAGAAGGAACGGAATTCGAGGGCGCACTGATGGGCTCCCTCGATCTCATAAATGGAGCGCGGGACCGATTCATCCTGCACAAAGGCCTCGTAGGCGGCATCGTAGAGGATCACGGCATCGTTTTCGAGGGCATAAGTGACCCAGGCCTCGAGTTGCTCGCGGGTCGCTGCGGTACCCGTCGGGTTGTTGGGGTAGCAAAGGTAGATCAGGTCTACCTTTTCCTCCGGAATGGCGGGGACGAAACCGTTTTCGGGGGTGCATTTGAGGTAAACCAATCCCTCGTATTCCCCTGACTCGTTGGCGGGACCGGTATTGCCTGCCATCACGTTGGTATCGACGTAAACGGGATAGACCGGGTCAGTAACCGCAATCTTGTTGCCGGGGCCAAAGATATCGAGGATGTTCCCCGAGTCGCACTTTGACCCGTCGGACACGAAGATGTCGCCCGGATCAATTCCCAATCCGGGATAAGCATTGGCAACGATGGCCTCGCGGAGGAAGGGATATCCCTGCTCTGGTCCGTATCCCCGGAAGGACCCGCGGTCTCCCAGTTCATCGACCGCCTTTTTCATGGCCTCGCGAGCAGCTTCGGGCACCGGTTCGGTGACGTCGCCAATTCCGCAGCGGATGAGCCTTTTCGCCTTTTCCGGCTCGGCCTCGGTGTAGGCATTCACCCGGCGGGCGATTTCAGGGAAAAGATAACCTGCGGTAAGCTTTTGGAAGTTTTCGTTGATGCGAGCCATGACGGAAGCGACTTACCCTGCGGGCCGACGTTGAGCAAGTCCGGCGTGAGTTCAAAGACGTGGTCGGGCACCCGCGACCAAAGAGGCCAAAGCCTCGGCATCCTCAACGATCCAGTCCGGCTTGCTCTCCCGAAGGGCCTGCACGCTGTTAAAACCCCAACTCACCGCCACCACCGGCACGCCCGCCTTTTTGGACGCCTTGACATCACGCACTTCGTCTCCGATGTAGAGCATGTCTCGAGGGTCCAGCGAGTGGGTCCGCGCAATGGCCTTGAGATACTTGGCCTTCCCCTGAAGCTTGCGACAGCTTGAGATGAAATCGAATTGTTCCCGCACCCCATGCCTCTTAAGGAAAAGGTCCACGTTCTCGACCGAGTTGGAAGTCAAGATCCCAAAATGGCGCGAATCTGAACGCAGCGTTTCGAGCTGCTCAATGACTCCGGGGCAGGGCCTAAGCGAAGGGATCTCCTCCCGCAACAAGGTCTTGCCACGCTGCAAGAGAATCGGGACATGACGTTGCTTCACCCCCAAAGTCTTGAGCAATCCACGCAACTTCAAGTGCCGCAACGCCGAAAGTTCCTCAAGCTCCACCGGACGAGCCCCGAAGTCGGGAGCCAAGCGATTGAAGATCCGGCGAGCCGCCTCCACGGTATCAGCCAAGGTCCCGTCAAAATCGAACACAACGACTTCTCTCACGCAGATGCTGTTTAACAACCCACAACCGATTCAGGCTATTTCCAGAGGTGACACTTCCGTCACTGCTCAGAGCGACCGACCCTTATGAAACCGGGCCACCTCTCGCTGAGCCTCACGGAGTTCCGTTCTTTTTTTGAGGTCCTGACGCTGATCGCTGTGACCTTTCCCTTTCCCGAGACCGAGCTGAACCTTGACCCGACGGCCCTTGAAATAGAGTTTCAAACAAACGAGGGTGAAACCCTTCTGCAAAGTAGCTTGCGACAACTTCAAAATCTCCTTTTTGTGCAGGAGAAGTTTGCGTGGGCGCTTCGCTTCATGCTGGAAAAAAGACCCCGCAGTCTGCCAAGGCTGGATGTCGCACCCGTAGAGCCAGCACTCGCCGCGTTCAATGCGAGCGAACGATTCCGAGATGCTCACCTTGCCTTCCCGAATCGACTTGACCTCCGTACCCCGTAGAACGAGACCCGCCTCGAAAGTCTCCGTGATGTTATAATCACGGCGCGCACGTTTGTTGGTGGCGACCTCGGTGGACATGACACGACTGGTTGCGAAGCCCCGTCCCCTCCCGGAAAAGGGCCGGCTCTATCCCTCGACGCTCTCAGCAAGCTTGATCTTGCCCTCGATGATTTCCCGCAGCGCAATGTCGGCAAACCCCATGCTTGGCACCGCGTCGATGAGAGGCGCACGCCCTTGGTTGAGCTGGGCCACGCGCTTCGAGACAAGATTCACCAGAACAAGGGGGTCCTGGACAATTTCAGAAGCCTTTTCAACAAGATCGCTTTTCATAGAGGTCGCACTGGAACGAGGGGGCGGAGTGGACGCCTTAAACGGGATGATATTGTCAGCGTCCATGATTCCGGGAAAATCAGGCGGTTTCCCACCTGCGGGGGATGGGGAAAACACAATTTTACGTCACTGGCAAGGCCAATCTCGCTTGGATTGCGGAGAAATCAGCCGGCTGGCACACCCGAAGGACCGGGTCTCGCCAGCGAGAACGGTCGGGGCACTCTCCGATTTTCCGACTCCCTCAACCATGAAGGCTTGATCGATCCCCCTGCCTTGGTCATTACCAAGGACAACCGCTGATGATCATGAACTCACGCTTCGTCCGATTCCTCGCCGCTTTCTCCCTTTCCCTCCTTCTGGTCTCCTGCGGTGAACGCAAGCTCCACCCCTTCATCAAGAAAGGTGAGGGGCGGGCAGTCTCCGGCGAGACCAATCCCGCCACTGCAAAACCCGGAACCCCGGCCCCGGAAGAACCACGCTCCTCTCCCCCGGCCCGGAACAAGATCGGAAACCTCAACATCATCACCGATCAACTCCCTGATGAGGCGACCAAGTTCCGCCCCGTCACCGAAAAGATTTTTGCCCTGCTGAAACCCGTGCCCGAGGGCGATCTCAAGTCCTACACTGAAACGGTCCCGAAATCCGGCGATGCCACCTTCGAGATGATTCCCATCCCGGGCGGCGAGTTCACGATGGGGTCACCCGATTCTGAGAAGGGCCGCGGTGACGACGAGGGCCCCACCCGCACCATCAAGATTGAACCTTTTTGGATGGCTTCCACTGAGGTCACTTGGGGTCTTTACCGCTCGTTCATGGAAAACGAAAACGGCCCAAATCGCAACAAAGACGGCTCGCTGAACCTGAATGGCGACAACCTTTCACCCGAGCCTCCGCTGGCAAGCAATCCTGAACTCATCGACGCCATTGCCCAGCCCACCCCGCCCTACATGCCCATGCACAACGACATGGGAAATTTCTCGGGATACGATGCCAAATATCCTGCGGTGGCAATGACCCAGCACGCCGCCTCAAAGTTCTGCGAGTGGCTCACCGCCCAGACCGGGCACTATTACCGCCTGCCCACCGAGGCCGAGTGGGAATACGCCTGCCGCGCCGGCACCTCCACCGCCTATTCCTTTGGCGACGACCCCGCCCTGCTCGATGAATACGCTTGGCATGGCGACAATGCCGATGGCTCTTACCAGCCCGTTGGCACCAAAAAGCCAAACCCCTGGGGCCTTTACGACATGCACGGCAATGTCCGCGAATGGACCCTCGACGCCTATCTTTCTGACTACTCGAAGCATCCCGAGGGCGCGCTCAATCCGCTTGCCCTCTCTCCCAAGCGCTACCCGCGGGTCACTCGGGGCGGCGACTGGAATTCCCTCTCGCCCGACGAACTCCGCTCGGCCCACCGCATTCCTTCGGATCCGCAATGGAAAGACATCGACCCTCAACAGCCCAAGTCGATCTGGTATCACACCGACGCCTGGGGACTCGGCTTCCGTATCATCCGCCCTGCCCAAAATCCCACCCTTGAGGAGATGCACCGGCTCTGGAACACCGGGCCGGGCAAAAAGTAAGATCCAGTCCCGGCCTGTCGTGCCCATCCGCCACCGCTCTCCATCGACATGAATGCCCTCCTCGTCTTTCTGGGCGGTGGTCTCGGCTCGTTGGCCCGCTTCGGGCTCTCTTCGGGGATACAGACCCTCGCCCGCAAGACCGCCCTTCACCACTTCCCGGTCGGCATTCTGACCTGCAACCTCCTCGGCTGCTTCCTCATCGGCTGCCTCTTCGGCTACTTCACCCAAAAGACCACCCCCCCATGGGTCTTCCCCCTGGTTGCCACCGGATTCCTCGGCGGCTTCACCACCTTCTCCACTTTCGCCAAGGACACCCACTCCCTCTGGTCCTCCGGACTCACCCACTTCGCGGTCGCCAAGATCATCCTCTCGGTCGTTCTCGGGGTCCTCGCCGTCGTTCTCGGTCTTCGCCTCACCCACCCGTGAGCACCTTCCGCATCTTCACATGCGGCAGCGCGATTTCCTCAAAGACCTCCCCGACCGGCCGGTAGCCGGTCGCTTCATAAAATCCTGCCACCGAAAGGCGCGCATGAAGCTGGAATTCCCGGGCGCCCTCCGCCTGCAAGCACTCCTCGACAAGAGCCATCAGCCGACGGCCCAATCCCTCGCCCTGCCGACCAGAAATTACCGCGATCTGCCGCAATTTGACCACTCCGCCCCCCAGGTCACACGCCACCACGGTCCCCAGCCAAGCCAACCCGTCGTGCAACCCAAAATGCCGGTCGCCTTCGTCGGCTTTCATTTCCCCTGCCGTCCAGGTCAAGCCCAGCGGTCGACGCAGCTCATCGAACCGCAAAGCCAGTAACTCACGGTATTCCGGCGATCCTGCCGCCGCTTCGCGCAACTCCATCGCAATCAATCGGGAGGATCTTTCCATCCCGAACCCCGTCTTCCAATCGCAAAATCTAACGCAGAATGATGCGGCCCTTGCGCTCGCTCACGAGATCGATGCCTTCGCCTCCACGAAGGCCCTCGATTGCAAACAAATACCAACCCCAGTCCTCGTCGTGATAGAACAGGCGCCTCTGCACCCGGCGGACCCGGCGACCATCCTCAATCACCGGAGCGACAAAGGTCACACACACACCATCGGTGGTAGTCAACGCCTTCCCGACCTCCTCCTGAACCGCCTGCATTGGCCCCACGGTCACCTCGCTTTCCCTGATCTGATTGGCCTCCGCTATCAATTTGGCCACCAACGCTCGCGCCAGACGGGGACGCCCCTCCTGCGCCCCGGCCAAATCAGCCATAAAGAAGAGAAAAACCACCACACAAGCACGGGATAAAATCGTCATCGCCATCGAAAGACGAAATCCGGAGGCTCGCTATTCACCTCAACAGCTGAATTTTTTTGGCGCGTCTTCTCCGACATCACCCGGAAGTTGCACTTGGCAATTTGCCCTCCCCCATCCTAATCTTTCGTTTCTCGCCCCCGGCAGGCACACCAACTGCTCCCCGGCCCCACGAACGCCCGACTATGAAAATCAATCACCCAAGCCACTTTCCCGACTCCTCCGGAACCCTTCACCGCTGGGACAACGAAACCGCCAACTGCGGCATGGGCGCGATCGCCAACCTCAACGGCGAAAAATCCTATCAGATCGTCGATTTCGCCCTGACCTCAGTTTGCAACATGACTCACCGCGGAGCAGTCGATGCCGACATGAAGACCGGGGACGGCTCGGGCATCCTCTGCCAGATTCCGCGCCCTCTTTTTGCCAAGGCCGCCGCCCAATTAGGCTACACCGGCGAGCCGGACGACCTCGGAGTCGGCGTCTTCTTCCTCCCCGAAGGCCTTGCCGCCCAAATCAAGTCCTACACCGAATCCGTTCTCACCCGTCGCCAGATTCCCTTCGTGGGATGGCGCGAGGTGCCGGTCAATCCCGACGAACTGGGAGAACTAGC
>JALQTQ010000004.1 GCA_023263995.1 Akkermansiaceae bacterium
TGTGACCCCAGCCAACTCCGAAGGCCCACCCAGCGAAACGACCCGCCTGATCAATCTCGATTCCACCTGGAAATACGATCAAAACACCGCCAACGCCGACCTCGGTACCACTTGGCGGGAACCAGACTACGACGACAGCCACTGGCCGGCCGGGCCGGGCCTCTTCGGAGTGGACCCAGGCGAGACCTTCGCCACCCCTTGGACCACCGGAGGCCGTGTCACCTACTACCTCCGCCACCATTTTCGGATCGAAGAAGGCTTCTCCGCCGCCAGCATCGACCTCAGGGCACACATCGATGACGGCGCAGTCGTCTATTTGAACGGACAGGAAATCACCCGCTTCAATCTCCCCGCGGGTGAAATCAATTTCGATACCCTCGCGGTCGACAGCCGGGAGTGGGGTGAATTGGTCGAAATGACTACCGGCACCGACGTCACCAACAGCCTGCGAGTTGGGGACAACGTCCTCGCGGTGGAGGTCCATAACCGAACGGCGGGCAACAACGACATCGTCTTTGGCACCGAGGTCGATCTGACCTTGGCCGCCCTCCCCTTCGATCCCCCTCCGGGCCTAGTCATCAGTGAATTCCACTTCGACAGCGAAGGCCTCATCGACTGGGTCGAATTGCACGCTCCCGGTGACTCTCCCGTCGCGGTCGATGGCATGACCTTGACCACTACCCGCTCGTTTACCAATTCCGTGCCCATCAGCGGCAGCGTCCCCGCCAGAGGGTATCAAAGTTTCCCGGTGAGCCTCGCGATCGATGAAAACGGGGACGTCGACCTCTTTCTTGTGAAAGGCGAGGCCGTGGTCGCCGCCGCCCGGCTGAACCGGGGATTCAACGAAGAATCCTTCCAGTCCTTGCCGGTCGGCGAGGAATGGTTTGGCAGCCGTGAGAACACCCGCAATGCCCCTAACAACCCGGCCAGCCGGCAGACTTCTATCGTCATCAATGAAATCATGTACGACGCCCCCTCAGACCATGTCTCGGCGGAATTCATCGAACTCTACAACCGGGGCAACGAAACAGTCGACCTCTCGGGCTGGGAATTCACCGATGGCATTCGTTTCGAGTTCCCGCCCGGAACCACGATGGCTCCCGGTCAGTTCCTCGTGGTGGCTGCTGATGCCGATCATATCCGCAAGACCTACGGTGCCATCCGGGTGCTGGGCAATTGGTCCGGTGGTCTGGCCGACCGGGGCGAACTTCTCCGCCTCGAAGACCGCTTCGGATACCTCGTCGACGAGGTCGATTACCTTCCCGAAGGTGATTGGCCCAACCGGGCCGACGGAGATGGTAGCAGCATGGAACTCCGGCATCCTGACATGAACAACAACGTGGCCACTGCGTGGGCCGACAGCGACGAAAGCGAAAAATCAACGATGCAGACCTTCACCTACACTTCTGATTTCGTCCGGTCCAACTTCAATCCAGTGTTCTCGGGCCAGGAACTGCACGCTCACCTGGTAGGCGATGCCCATCTCATCCTTGAGAACATCTCCGTCGAGCTCGACAACAATGGCAACAACCTTCTTCGTAATCCTGACAACATGTCTCCCACTTCATCGAGTGCCTCCGGTTGGGTCTGCCAGGGAAACCATCACCCGAGTTTTTTTGATGGAGCTCAGCTCAACCTGATTTCAACAGGGCACGGCGACAACAAGGCCAACCGAGCTGAGGTCGACTTTGCGATTTCCCCAGTCATAGGAAACAGCTATACCCTTTCCTTTGATGCTCGTTGGATTTACGGGAAATCACGGCTCATCATCCAGACCCTCGACCACGGTTTCGGCACCTCTTTCCTCATTCCCATCCCTGAAAACCTCGGCACCCCCGGAGCACCCAACTCCGCCGCCACCGAAAGCCCGGCTCCAACCGTGACCGGCGTGATCCACCAACCTGCCGTTCCCAAGTCATCCCAGGGCGTGACGGTGTCGGCTCAGGTGGAATCAACGGCCCCCGGACTGCAAGTCGACTTGGTCTACCGACTCGACACGAATACTGGCAATGGTCCCTGGCTGAGAGCCCCCATGGGGCCGACGAGCGGCGGCCTCCACCAAGCCATCGTCAACAACTTCACCAACCAGGGGAACATCGTGCAGTTCTACGTTGAAGCCACGGTGGATGGAGTCACCACCACCCAGCCCAGATTCGGAGCCGCACGCCCGGCCATGTGGGTCGTCGATGACCGCGAAATGCCCGACACCCTCCTGCAACACCGATTCATCGTCTCCCAATATGACCTCCAGGCTTTCAACGTTTCGCTCGGGAATGGTCCGGCCTATGACTACAACTTCCCCCGCATGTCGAATCAATACTTCAATGCCACCTTCATCGCCAACGAGAGTGAGATCTACTACAATGCGGAAATCCGCAAGAGTGGCAGCCCCTTCACCCGATCCAGCTCAATCATAGATCAGGGGAAATGGAAGCTCCCGGGAGATCGCCTCTTCCGGGGGCGGGGTCGCAATGTCCTTGACCGCTCCGGCAGCGGAGAAGGAACCAACCCCACCCCGCGTTTTTACGACGACCGGCTCGGACGCTTCATGCTCTATCAACTCGGCCACCCCACCAACGAGATGGAATTCATCCACAGCGTGATCAATACCGGGGCCTTCAAACGACACGAAAGTCAGGAACCAATCTCGAATGATTTCCTGCGGCGCAATTTCCCTGATGGGACGAAGGGCACGCTCCTGCGCATGGACGACCACTGGCGCTTCGACGACAATGGCAACTCGGCCGGCTCGCAAAATGCCGACTGGTCTTACAAGGATACCGAAAATCCCATCGCCTATCACAGCCCCTTCCTGATGCGTAGTCAGGAGGCCGAATACAACTATGGGCCTTTTATCGAACTTACCCGACTACTGGATGAAAACCGCCTCGACCCGGAGATTCTCGACCGCGTCACCGACAGCAAGATGCTCGCCTTGAATGCGGCGGTTCGCGGATACAACGGGGACTGGGACACCATCACCTTGCGCCGCGGTAAAAACGGATATTTCTATCGCCCCAAAGAAGGCGACGGATGGATGCTCATCCACTGGGATGGCGACCGCGTCTTCGGCAACACCGGCGAACCCTTCCTCGGAAACCTTCCCGGAGTAGGGAAATACTTCAGCCAACCCTTTGTGCGACGGCAGTTCAATTACTTCCTCACCAAGCTCCTCGACGAGCACACCAGAAATTCCGCGCGCACCGTTGCGTGGATGGATGCGGAGATTGAGGCCGTCGAGGGAAGCGGCATCCCGATGCCCAAATCCCACTATCTCAATTGGTTCAACAACAGAGAAAGTGGTGCGCGCAATTTTATCACTTCGGCAGTCGCCAATACCAGCTTTGCCATCACCACCTCAAACAGCCCCACCAGCGCAAATCTCCTTTCCCTGAACGGGACTGCTCCTCCCACCATCTTCTCGGTCCGCTTGGCCGGACAACCCGATGCCACCGTGCGCTGGGTCGACCGCACGAGTTGGGAAATCTCCGGGGTTTTTCTTCGCGAAGGAATCAATAACCTCACCATTGAGGGCCTTGACCACGATGGCAAATTGGTTGAACAACTTGCCTTCAGCATCAACAAAACCACCAATGCCCCACCAGTGGTGCAGTTCAATTCGTTTCCTGACACCCCAGGAATCCCGGTGGGCCAAAGCCTGCTGATCGACGGAATCGGAAGCTTTGACCCCGAAGGCAACAACCTCAATTTCGAGTGGTCCGTCCTCCCCGAAACCGAAGCCGAGCTCACCGCTATCGGCAACACTTTGGCCGTCACTTTCGCTCGGCCCGGCTTTTATGTCGTCACTGCAAACGTCAGTGATGGAAGTCAAAGCTCTACCCGCTCGATGGGTGTCACAGTTTACCAAGCCAGCAGTTTTACCGAGTTCAACTCGATCCAGCTCGACGAGGCATGGACGCCGATCAATGCCGAGCGGCAAGAAAACTCATCGGACGGTGCCCACTACTCGCTTGAGGAACGGGACGGCCGACTGGTCCTCTCGATACCTTTCGGACAGCGTTCGATCGGACTGCCGGAGCCCGTTTTACCCGATCCGGTCACCTATCTTGATTTCGGAGCCACTTGGAAATACGATGACTCCGGTCAGGAACTCACCGGCACCTTTGCCCAGCCCTCGTTCGACGACTCGGCATGGGCTTCCGGACCGGGTTTCCTAGGTTTCAACGAAGCTGGCCTTCCCGGCCCGGGCATGCAAACCGATAACTTGACCCGTCGTCGCATTGCCTACTACTTCCGCCATGAATTTGAATTCACCGACGACCCTATCGGAGCACAACTGAGCATCGACCACATTGTGGACGATGGAGTTCGCTACTACCTCAACGGACAGGTTCTCGGTTCCATTCGTCTGCCCGATGGCCCCATCACTTCCACTACCCCGGCCGAAAGCCTACCCGGTGCCGAAGAAGACATCATCGCAGAAGGGGTCATTTCTCTCGATGCCTCGGCCTATCTTGTCAATGGCACCAATGTGCTCGCTGCCGAGGTGCACAATGCCAGCGCCGGTAGCAGCGACCTCGTCTTCGGAGCACGGGTCGCAATCGCGGCCAACCCCATCTCGGACGGGCCACCCAATCTCGATAAAGCCCCCCACCCTTGGATCACAAGAACCCTGCCGGAAGGTGACTGGATTCTCGAAACCGAATTGAAGATGGAGACTTCGCAATTTGCCGATTCCTACGCCGGTCTGCTGGTGTCGGCCAATCAAGACGGCATGGCCTTCCGCTACGGAGTGGGATTTGTCAATGGCAGCGAGATCGCGGCCTTCCGGGTCAATCCATCGGGAAGCCCGGAAACCCTTGGCAGCGAAGACCACACGGGCCTCAACCAGGCAACGATCCGTCTTGAGCGAAAAGGTAATGTGCTGAACTTCGAACAGAAAATCGGCGGCCTCTACCAGCTCGTTCATCAACTCACCCTTCCTACAGGAACTACCTTTGGCGTTGGGGGGATCTTCGCTTCAACCGAAAGCGATCAGTCGCTGGAAGTCAGCTTCGGCCACCTCGCCCTGATTGGAGGCGACAGCGATTTCTCCGACTGGATGGTGAGCAATGGCCTGACCGACCCCAACGCGGAATACCTCGATTCCGGAATGAGTAACCTCTTGGCCTACGCCTTGGGCCGCGACCTCAATCCGGCGGTCGCCCCCGCGATGACCTTCGCCAATGGCACCATCGGCTTCAGTCACCGCCAGCGGATCCAAGGCGGTCAGGTCACCTACCGCGTTGAAAGATCCACTGATCTGATCAACTGGGAAGCCGCCGGGGACCTTAGCCCGGTCGGAGACCCGGTTGCCAATCCCGATGGCACTTTCACCGTAAACCTCCTGAGCAGCATGACAGCGGCAAGCGGTCAGCAGAACTACTACCGATTGGTGGTCACGGTATTCTAAACCGCTTCCGACCGACGATTCAGGCCGTTTCGATATCGGCTGGTGCCTTCCACAACCATTGCCAGACGACCGGAACCACCAAGACACTCAGCGACATCGTCAGAAAAACCCCGACACTACAGAAAATCCCCATCGTCTGAAGCATTTCGTTCGAAGCAAAGGCAAGCGACCCGAAACCCACCACCGTGGACAGACCACAGAAAAGAATCCCTTTCCCGACCCCGTTCCACACCCTCACGAAGTCGCCCTCATTCCGGCGGAGAGCAAAGATCAGGTGAATGCTGTAATCGATTCCGGTCCCGACGATCAACGGGATTGCCATGCTGCTGAGGAAGTTCCAAGGGCGGCCTGAGAGCACTGCAAGGGCATTTACTAAAAGAAGAACGACGAGAAGAACCCCCGCGGTGAGGACCGCGTCTTTCCAAGAGCGGAAGACCGCGATCAAGGCTGTGAGAAGAACAGCAGTGGCGGGGATAAAGAGAAAATAGAGGTCGGCTTTGACCCGATTGAGAAGCAACAGACGCAAAACACCCCACCCTGAAACCGTGACCTGTTCTTGGGTCAGATCTGTGACTAGGTGAACATTCTCTTCATTGACCCTGTCGGCCAGTTGAATTCGCCCCACAAAATAACCATCGGGATGGTAAAACAAGCGAGTGAAGGAATCGAGTTCGGCTGGCACCTCGCCGAGACCTCGGAGAATCGCCGCATCCAAGGCCCGTCCTCTCTCACTGAAGCCGGCCTTGTCCATCGCCGCGAGAATCTCTTCTGATTTCGCTGAGACTTCTTCCCAAAGCACCCTATTCTGCATCCTGGCCTCGGGATTAGGAAGGATCTCCACGGGCCATTCCGACCGGGTAATCACTTCCGCCTTTTTGAGTTCAGCGATCCCGTCTTGTGCCGATTCAATCGCCTGCCGGACCGCCGTCAAATCGTCACCCTCTGCTACCAAGGAAAGATTCTTTTTGGACCAATACGGGAACAACTCCCGTAAAGATTCAAGGGTCGTGGCAGCCTCACTGTCCTTGGGATTCGCCATGCCGACATCGAAGTCCACCATCGGCAACCCGCGCACCAAAAAAGCCCCTCCCGCACCAAGAACAAGGGCGATCAGGATACCAATGGCGAAATGAAGGGGTGGAAAAGGAGGCTTCAAAAAGTATTTGGGCTGCCGTGAGGGCACTTTCCGCAGCGCAACCGGCATAAGCCAAAGACACACCACCGCACCAACCACCAATCCAATGAGAACGAGGATTCCAAGTTCCTGCACCCCCTTAAAGGTGCTAAGGATCAAAATACCGAAAACGACTGCGGTGGTCACGGCCGCCCATAGGATGCCTGGAGCCATTTCCCTCCTCAGGGACGACGATGACTGCCCCAGTTGTGACTCTCTCGCAATCACCACGCCATAGTCAATGACCAAGCCCAAGAGGATTGCCGCGAATGCCACACTCACCAAATTCAAAGTGCCAAGAATCCATCCGGCCAGCCCGAGGGTGATCAAAAACACGACGCCGAGAATCCCGCCCAGCGCAAGTAATTGACCGAAGCTGCGCTGAATCAACAAAAAGAGCAGACCGACGATCAATGACGTCAGCGCAATGGTGCCTCCCATATCCTTTTCCATTCCTGCCCCCACCTCCGCACTAAACACCGGCCCTCCCGTCAGCCGATAGTGAAACCCGTCTTTCATCCATCCATCGGCCGTCTCTCGGATCCGACCAACCCACTCGGTATGGGCGCGGTAATTAATGCCTAAACCAGGATTTGCAATCATGATGAGCCAAAGAGCCCCGTCCTCACTTTGGTGGTTGATGCTTTCCCCCCGCAGTTGAGCCATTGCCGGATGATCCGCAAAGCCAAGCGGATCATAGGCCGCCAGGGTCGCCTCCCCCTGATCGAGAGAAAGCGCAATCAACTCCTTACGCTCCTCAAGATATGCCTCCAGCCGTTCCGGATCGAGAAGCATGCCACCGAAATCAGCCGCCGCTTTCGGATCGGAATCCGCCCACATCCGCGCAAGAGAAGGGGCGATGCTCACTGGGTCATCCTCAAAACGAGGGCGATACTCGATCCTTGCCTCGGGTAACCTCTCCCGAAGATAAGCGGTGAACTCGGCAGCATCCTCCTCAAACACCTCGTCCTCGTGCCCCAAAAGAAGAAGGACACGATGATCGTCGTCAAAATACTCCCTCAGAACTTGGAAGGCCTCCACTTCGGGAATCCCGTCCGGCAAAACTTCCATGACATCAGTTGCAAAATGAAGTCGCTGAAGTCCAAAAACCGCAAAAGCAAGAATGAGTCCAAGGGCGAGATAGGACGGCAGGGAGCGCAACACGGGGGGAGAGTGACGAAACTTCCAGAAATATCGATCTCCTAGATTGAGAAAATTCCAAAACGAGTCAGGTTTTGCGCATGTTTCAAATCATTTGGGCCTTTGCCCTTGCCTCAACTTTGGTGGTCGCTGATGAGATCGAGCCACTCAAGATGGCCCTTCAAAGGCAGGCCAACCATGAATCAGTGGAAGTTACCTTTCGCCAGACCAAGAAAAGCCCGGCGCTGGCAGACGAAATCAAAACGATGGGCAAGCTTTGGCTCATTCCCGGCAAGTCATTCCGCTGGGAACTCGGGCAACCAGCCAAGCAGACGGTCGTTTTTAATGGCGGAGACGTTCTCGTGCTGAACGAAAAAGATCAATCGGCTCAGCGCTTTTCTCCGGACCACAAGACGGTCAAACCCCTCTTTCTGACTCTTGGTATGGGCGAAGACGCGTCATTTGAAGGCCTGTCAAAGCTCTTTTCGATCCGCGGAACCAATCAGGAAAATGGTCGTTTTGTGGCGACCTTCTCCCCAAAACCCCGCTCGATCCGAAAGGTGATCAAAACCTTGTTGATGCAAGTGAATCTCGATACCTCCTTCCTGGAGAGAGTCGGTTGGGTTCAGCAGGACGGAACGGAAGCGATGACCGAATTCTTCAAGCCAACATTCAACGAGGGAATTCCTTCGACAACTTTCGAAGTCGATGAGGCCCGCTACACTTGGAAAAGCGAGTGAGGAAGGGGGTGATCAGCAGCTCGCTGGGGCCGCTTCTCGCAAAAACAGACCGCACCTCGGAGCCGCTTCTGCTCTCAGGTCTTTCCCCGACCCTCCTTACCCGGGTAAAAGGGCTCACAAAGTCAACTCCACGGGGAAAATGATGGGAATCAGGCTCCTCCCGCCTCAAGGGCTCGACGAACAAAAGTATGGATTTCACCCCGTCCTTGTCCTGTGGTCGAAGAGGTGAGAAAAGTCACAGGCTCTCCTTCGCTGAAGGCCTTCATTTCTTGCAGGAAAAGAGCCCGGTGTTTCTCAACAACCCTCGCCTTACTCTTGTCGATCTTCGTAAAAACCAAGACAAAAGGGAGTTGGCTCTCAACGAGCCAAGCAACGAATTCGAGATCAATATTCTGCGGTGGGTGTCGGGAATCAAGCAAAAGCAAGACACCCCGTAGGTTGGGGCGGTTCAGGAGATAGTCAGAGACAAATTCATTGAAATTCTCCTGTCGTTTTCGTGAGACTTTCGCAAAACCATATCCGGGGAGATCGACGAGGGTCCATTGATCGTTCAGGGAGAAAAAGTTGATCTCCCTCGTTCGACCCGGACTTTTTGAAACCCGGGCCAAGCCTCTTTGGTTGGTCAAGCAGTTGATCAAGGAAGACTTTCCAACATTGGAGCGTCCAATGAAAGCGAACTCCGGAAGATCGCTTTTCGGACAATCTTTTAGACTGGTTGCGGATTGAAGAAAACTGATTGTTTGGATTTTCATCTTTGCGGTTTCACTCTTTCGTGGGAGACAAATGTAACAAGCCCGGCCAAAAGTCTCGAACCTCCGTTTTCTTTGGATTTCTCCCAGCCAAGAGACAGCGAAACGATCGATCTCGGACTTCCGAGGAGTCCAATTCACATCCTCGTTTGGGTAATAAAAAAACAGCTGCTTTCCGGAGAAAGCAGCTGTGAAAACAAAAAGTAAAACGTTTGTCGTATTGCGCCTGCGCCCGATGATCGCCTATCGACGACGGCGAGCAACGAGACCAAGTCCGGCCAGAGCAGCAAGGAGGCTGGTCGAGGGCTCGGGGATACCAACAGCCGAGAGCTGGAGGCCTTCGGCGAAATTGAAGGCAACCGGTCCGCTCGGCTGAGCGCTAGGACTCACGAGGAAACCATACTCAACGGTGGCAGTGGCACCAGTGATGGTGGCGTCAACCGTTCCGAGGTCAGCGTCGTTCTCGTTCTGGAACTGAGTCCCAAGACGAACAACGCCGAAGAGCGTCGAGCTCGCGAGGGTATCTTGGTCACCGAAAAGGACGAAGACGTCATTTCCAGTGAACGGCGACCCGCCTTCCTTAGGGATGTTGGCAGAGGTTGAGTTAGGAGCACCGATCAGTCCGTCGAAGACGAAGCTGTTGAGCTCAGAACCGAACTGGGTGATTCCATCACGGACCTGCTCGCCAGTTGAGCCGACGAAGTCAAAGTCGCTGGCGTAAAAACCAACAGCATAGCTACCGCGGATCGGAGTGCCGGTGTTGTCGAGAATCGGAAGACCAGCGGTCGGGCTGGTGAAGTTCCGGACGGTAGCGGTGGTCACCGCGCTTGAAAGGGCAACACTTGCGGTAAGCAATGCCGATGCAATTAGGGTTTTTTTCATAATAATAATGATCTTTTAGGTTTTAGGTTGAGCATCTTCCTTCAGCCGTGCCGATTAAAGGTCAGCGTAGAAGGAGGGTGCGGAACCGAGGACTGGGTTGTCGGTCGCGTCGTTCACAATGATGAAACCACTGGGGAGTTCGACGGTGGCCGGATCAACGGCGGCACCACTGTCAAAGTTCGCCCAAGTTGCAAGACCATCGTCATAGTAGAACTTCTCGAATCCAGCGGCAACCGGAGTCCAGATCTGATCACCACCCGGCGCAAAGAAACCGCCGTTCAGGCCCGACTCATTGGACGCTCCAAAGAACGATGCCAAGGTGGCGCCGACAGGGTAAATTGAGCTGTAGTAATTGAAGCTACCAGAGCCAGTGAGAGCGAGGGAGGTCGCACCAAGCTTCACCGAACCAGAAATCACGAGACTCTCGGTCTCGCCAGTGTCGACAACAATGAAACCATCGGTGTAGACGAGAGGCACGGTGCTTGCATCAACCGCAGCACCTGTTTCGAAATTGGCCCAAGTAGCGGTTCCGCTATCGTAGTAATACTTAACGAATCCTGCACCTTCGGGGACCCAGATCTGGTCACCACCTGGGGCGAAGAAACCTTCATCAAGACCAGCGGAATTGGCGGCTCCAAAGACCGAAGCAAGAGTTGCAGAAGGCCGGATTGAGAAAGTGTCCCCTCCAAAGAAATTGTCAGAGAGATCGTCCGCGAGGGTAACAGTGTCAGAGTTGTCGGCGGGAGTGAAGATCGTCACAGCACCGGCAGCATCGCCCGAGGTCACCTCGAAAATGTGAACAGCACCCGGAACAAGGCTAGCACCCAATCCGTCGGGAAGGGTCACGGTTGCCCCAACAACGTCAGCCGCTTCGCCGGAGGCAAGAGAGGCTTCGTGGAGGCGAAGGCCGACATAGTTGAAACCAGAAGTGAGAGCGAGAGTCTCATAACCAACCGGCTTGGACACTGATTCCTGGGCGGCGGCATTCCCGATCACCAGAGCGGTGAGACCGGCGGCAGCGGCTTTGGTAAGAGTAGTTTTCATTTTTGTTTTCGTTTTGTTTGGTGTTGAAGCCCCGCACGTGAATGCGGGTTTCCGCAGGCAATCCTCTTGCAAGCTACCGATTCTCCCCCATGGCGTCAATGACTTTCTGAGGAGTTTTTGGGGTTTTTCGATTTGTTTCATTTTCCCTAACAAAAACCGTCCAAAGCCCCTAGATTTCGGCGAATTCGAGACGGCTCACCATGAAGAAAGAGTTCGAAAATCCTCGAGGCGTCTCAAAAAACCATCTTTTTTGGCCTTCTCGAGTGATTTTGTGGAAAAATCTTCGCAGGTGAAGGAAGCGAGGATGGATCCTGCCACAACTGCTTCCTTCAGCTGCCCGAAGTCCGGATTGACCGCCCGCCGATCTGCCAGAAATCCGGTCAAACCGCCGAGAAAAGTATCGCCCGCTCCGGTGGGGTCGGCGATCTCGCGCAGGGGCCAGGCCCCGCAACGAAAGAAAGAGCCATCGGGGCCAAAGAGGAGGGCTCCGAATTCCCCGAGTTTGACCACCACATAGCGGGGCCCCTTGGACTGAAGGATCTCACCGCATCGTACGAGATTATTAGTATTTGCGAACTCCCGGGCCTCGCCCTCGTTGATGACGAGCAGGTCGATTTTCCGGAGGACCTCGTGGAGTTCCTCATTAGCCACGGTGATCCAGAGATCCATTGTGTCAGCGACCACGAAGCGTTCGGCGGCGGTGCATTGGGAAAGCATTTGCAGTTGATTCAGGGGTGCCATGTTGGCGAGGACGATGAAAGGCGCATCGGCGTGTTCTTCGGGCACCGAGACTTGCCAATGCTCAAGAACATTGATCGCGACATTGTGGGTCGTGCGATCATTCATGTTTTCATGGTATTCCCCGGTCCAGGTGAACGAGGGTTGGTCGGAGCGCTCCAGGCCGGAAAGTTGCACTCCTTCCCCTTCCAGCATATCGAGGTGCTCGGCGGGGAAATCGTGACCGATGATCCCAACCAGATGAACCGGGCTGGCGAGTTTGGCAGCGGCCAAGGAGGCGTAGCTGGCCGATCCCCCGAGGAGGCCCTTTCCTTCAGCCGTCGGGGTTTTGACATTATCAATGGCGACTGAGCCGCCGACGAGTATTTTCATGGTTGGTATTGGGTGATTTCGAGAGTTGCCTGTTCGGGGTTTTCTGCTGTCAGGAGATGGGAAACGATCACGAACCGGCGAGCCCCGGCAGCCCACACATGGCCGAGGTTTCCGGGTTTGATGCCCCCGATGCAAAAGGCTGGAATGCGGGATCCTACTTCTTTTTCCATCGTGGCAATCTCTCCGAGCCCGATGGCGGGACGGCCTTCCTTGGTCGGGGTTGGGTAAAGAGGACCGAACCCAATGTAGTCCGCCCCCTCGGCGAGAGCTTGGCGGGCTTGGGAGAGGGAATGAGTTGAGCGCCCGATGACCGTCCCGGCAGGCAGGACCCGTCGGGCCTCATCCAGCGAGCCATCATCCTGCCCCAAATGGAGCCCGTGCGCCCCGGTTTGAAGAGCAAGCTCAAGGTGATCATTGATCACGAAAGGGACCGCAAATTCGTTGCAGAGAGCTCTGAGTTCCTGTCCCAGTTCGACAAGCGTGGAAGGGGGATGCCCTTTGGCTCGAAGCTGGAGAATGCCGGCTCCTCCCTTCAAGAGCTGACGGGAAACCCGCAAGGCGTTATCCCCCGAGAGGTATCCAAGATCACAAATGGCGTAGAGCCGGGCCTTTTGAAGTGCCTCCTTCACCCGAGCTCTTTTTCCTCGAGAAACTTGGCGACCCATCCGATGTCGTATTTCCCAGCGATGAAATCGGGATGATCGATGATTTCCTGCTGGAAGGGAATTGTGGTTTTAATGCCCCGAATGGTGAACTCCGAAAGCGCCCGCTTCATCCGGGCAATCGCAACCTCCCGGCTGGAGGCGGTGACGATGAGCTTGGCGATCATGGAGTCATAATAGGGGGGGACGGTGTATCCAGAGTAGACGTGGGTGTCCACCCGGACGCCTTTGCCGCCGGCCGCATACCAAAGATCAATTGTTCCCGGGCTGGGCGCAAAATTTCGATAGGGATCTTCGGCATTGATTCGACACTCGATGGAATGCCCGCGCGGCTCGACTCCGACGACATGTTCCGAGACAGGTTCGCCAGCCGCGATACGGATCTGCTCCTTGATCAGCTCGCAACCCATCACCTCCTCGGTCACCGGGTGCTCCACCTGGATCCGGGTGTTCATTTCCATGAAATAGAAATCGGTGGCATCGGCGTTGACGAGATACTCGATGGTCCCGGCGTTGCGGTAGCCAATGGCCTTGATCAAGCGGACCGAGGCCTCTCCCATCTTTTCTCGGAGCTCCGCGGAAATGAGCGGACTGGGGCATTCTTCAATGATTTTCTGGTTGCGACGTTGCATCGAGCAGTCCCGTTCCCCGAGATGGAGGTAGTTCCCGTGGTCGTCGGCGAGGATTTGAAATTCAATGTGGTGGGGATTGAGGACAAGCTTTTCGATGTAGCACTCTCCATTGTTGAAGCAGGCTTCGGCTTCTTTAGAGGCGGCCTGAAACTGCGACTTGAATTCGCCCTCATTCATCGCGGGGCGCATCCCCCGCCCCCCGCCCCCCGCCGTGGCCTTGATCATCACCGGAAACCCGATTTTTCGGGCGATTTCAAAACCCTCCTCGACGTCAGTCACAAGCCCGTCGGAGCCTGGAGTGACCGGCACCCCGTTAGCGGTGGCGGTAGCCCGGGCCGTGTTCTTGTCCCCCATCATTCGGATCACCTCGGCCGAGGGTCCAATGAACTTGATGTTGCAGCTCTCGCAAATCTCGGCAAAACGGGCGTTTTCGGAAAGAAATCCGTAACCAGGGTGAATGGCATCAGCTCCGGTGATCTCGGCCGCCGCGATAATACGATCGGGCTTAAGATAGCTTTCCTTGCTGGGACCAGGTCCGATGCAAACCGAGTCGTCGGCCAACTGGACGTGCATTGAGTCGACATCCGCTTCGGAATAGACAGCTACCGATTCGACACCGAGTTCCCGGCAGGCTCGGATGATACGGAGGGCGATTTCGCCACGATTGGCGACGAGGACGCGCGAAAACATAATGATTGGAAGGAATTACTTCACCCGGAAAAGGGCATCACCGAATTGCACCGGAGTCCCGTCATCGACGCAAATCTGAGTGATTGTTCCCGATTTCTCGGCCTTGATCTCGTTCATGACCTTCATCGCTTCGATGATGCAGAGGGTCTGACCCTCGCTCACCGTGTCACCCACATTGACGAAATCGGGCTCCTCGGGCGAAGGCTTTCGATAAAAGGTCCCCACCATGGGCGAGGTGATTTCCTCTCCAGCCGCCACCGGAGCAGTGGACTCGGTTGCCGGGGCAGAGACGACCACTGGTGCCGGAGCAATCGCTGGAGCCGGGGCCGCAACCGCATTGCCCGAAGGCAGCGACCCGAGAATCCGCTGAAGATCATCAAAGTCGCTTCCTTTTTTGAGCTTCAGTTTGAATTCATCCTTTTCGAATTGGAATTGCGACAAGCCATGCTCGTCCATCAATTTCATGATTTTGCGAATTTCAGCGAGGTCCACGGAGGTCGTTTCGAGGTTAATTGAGCGAGGCTCTCGGGCGGAGTATGACGAATTCGCAAGGATGGGCAACCCCGAAGGTGCGCGGGAATGGCGGACGGGAATCGTCTCCTCCTGCATTCGGACTTTGCAAGAGGCCCATTTTCCGACAGTTTCTTGGGTCCCGATCAGTCAAAGCTGGGTTCCTCACCCCCTCAAAACCCCAAACCTCCCGCCGCATCACGTGCTCGAACTGAAAGACGTCTGCTTTACCATCCCAAAAGATGGTGAACCCCTCAATCTCGTCGACCGCGCCAGCTTGAAAATCCCCCGGGGTCATTTCATGGCCATCGTTGGTCCCTCCGGTTGCGGAAAAACCACCCTACTGAAGACCATTGCGGGCCTCAATCCGGAGTCCGACGGCTCGCTTTGGTGGAACGGTCGCAATCTTTCGGAAGACGGTGACCTCGAACCCCACGAAATCGGATACGTCCCACAGTTTTCAATCGCTTACGATCAACTGACAGTCGATGAGTCGATCGAGGCTGCCACTCGTTTGCGGGTCAAAACGCGGGGGGCCCGGGAGCTCGACGAGCGCATCGACAAGGTTCTGGAGGAAACCGGCCTTGCCGCCATCGCCGACCGACCGGTCAGCGTGCTCTCGGGCGGTCAGAAACGTCGTCTTGGCCTTGCCATGGAACTGGTCTCACATCCCAAACTGCTCCTCTGCGACGAGGTCACCAGCGGACTGGATCCCCGGTCGGAGCGTGAGATCGTCAATCTCTTGCACGACATTTCCCGCCGGGAGGGTCGCATTGTCCTCTCGGTGACCCACTCGCTGGCCCACCTGGAACTCTACGACTCCATCCTGGTCCTGCATGAAGGGCGAGTGGCTTACCACGGCACCCCGGAGCAACTGACCCACTACTTTTCGGTGGATCATATCGAATTGGTCTACCCCCAGCTGGCCAAACAAGCGTCCGAAAAATGGCGTGTTTCATGGCTGAAACACTGCCAAGACTACTACCAGAAGCTGGAGCGCAATCGCGAGAATCTCATTCAACAAGGACTCCTCGAAGTCCCCCCGCTGGAAGCCGGGGAAGAGACCGAGCTCGGGGAAAGCGAGACCGGGGAAAAAGACGTCCGCAAACGACGACCTGTCAATGAAGTGTGTGCTCCCGGGCTTTTCAGTCAGTTCAATACCCTGCTGGGCCGGCGTCTCCGTATTTTTTTCCGCGACCGCGGGCAGGTGTTCCTGCAACTCGCCATCCTGATCTGCTTTCCTATTCTCGTGGTCCTCTTTTCGCCGAGGGCCAACGAAAACATGCGGAAGTTCACCGACAACGCGGGAGCATCGGCGCAGCAACGATACGAGGAACAAGCCGGAGTCCAAGCTGACCGGCTCAAGGTTGGCTCGGCCGTCTCAGGCATTATCATGTTTCAGGTGGTTCTTCTCTCCCTGATGGGCTCCAACAACGCGGCCCGGGAAATCGCCGGCGAGCGACAGATCCTAGAAAAGGAAAAATTCGGAGGCCTCAGTCCGATCGCCTATCTCATGAGCAAGGTGGTCTTTCTCTCAGGTCTCATCCTTGTGCAGTCCCTTTGGATGGCGGGCTTTGTCGAGCTCTTTTGGTCCTTCAAGGGCCAATTCGCCCAGCACGCCACCTTTCTTGTCTTGGTCAATGCGGCCATGACCGCGATCTGCCTCGGAATTTCCAGCCTCATGCGACCGCCGAAAAGGCCTCGCTGCTCTCGGTCTACCTCGTTGGTTTCCAACTCCCCCTCTCCGGTGCGGTACTTGCCCTGCCGGAAAAAATCGAGCCGCTCACCCGCCCCTTCATCTCAGCCTACTGGGCCTGGTCAGGGAGTGTCGATTCTCTGTCGGGGGACTACCGCTCAGCCCTCACCAGCATCAGCGAGACCCAGCTTTCCGCGCTCAACATCTGCTTTTTTGTTCTCCTGATTCATATTACCGTCGGTCTCGCGGCGGCTTGGGTCGGCACCAGCCGCCCACAATGGGAACACTAGTCATTCTTCAGTATCTCAACCCAACTACCTCTCACGCATCATGCCCCGTCGCGCTAGCTCCGGCGTCAATCTCCAAGCCATCCTGATCGGGATCGGTATTCTCGCTCTCCTCCTCGGAGGCGGCTACTTTATCCTCAACAGTAAATCCTCGGCTTTCGACGCCCCCGATCTCAACATCGAGGAGGCCCTGGCCAACAGCCGGAGCCTTTCGGGCAACCGATACCAAACCACCGGCAAACTCATTGACCGACGCATCGAGCCTCAGGGCCAGTTGGTCGTCATCCAAATGGGTGAACAGTCGAACCCAAAACACCTCCCGATCATCATTCCGCCTGACTTCAAGGGCGGCAATCTCAACCTCCAAGCCGAATACACTTTCCTGATTGAGTTCAACACCAAGGGAGTGGCGGTTGCCATGGACGTTAAACAGCTCTAGCTTACGGGCGTTAGTCCGAATCAAAATGTCATGAAAAAGTCCTTCCTTTCCCTTTCCTTGGTCCTCCCCTTGGCAGGACAGGTCTACACCCCGCCCGCGCCCAGCAACAATCCTTCGTCCGGGACCCCAACCGACACCGTGGTGCGCTCGAAGCCCGGCCAACCTGCGGCCGGCAACAACGCCAACGGAGGTCTCCTTGGAAACGAAATCGGATTCTTCGATCCCACCAACGACACCATCACTTGGAACGGTAAGACTTGGGCCGCCAGCAACAACCGCCTCGTCCAGGCCCGCTTCGAGAAGTACCTGAACGAACCGGAAAACATGACCGTCGCAGCTGAGCTTTACCGCGCGACAATCGATGAAATCCTCGAAACCCTCTCGCCCCATCGCGACGAGGGCCCGGACTTTCTCGACGCGGTGGCCATGCTCCCGAAGGCTGCCGAATACCCGGGAGATGCCAAGCTCTGTGACTCACTCAGCAACGCGATCTACACCGCCATCCTCTCTCGCAAGGCCGACACCCGAGCCAAGGACCTGATGAAGCGGCTGGAAGAGGAAAAGCAGCGCAACATCCTCGACGCCGACTGGAAGGCCCGGACCGAAACCGACCCCAATGCCGGACGTACCCGCCAGACAGGCGAGAATGCCGAAGCCGCCAATGAGCCAGCCCGTGAACAGGGGCGTGGGGCCCAATCACTGCGCTATGCCGAACACCTCCGTCGGATCGCCGAAATCGAGGCCACCAAAAAAGCCTCGGAATTGGAACAAAAGGTGAAGAACGAACTTGCCAAGGTGCAATACCAAGCGCTCATGGTGCAATTCTTTGCCCAACGCCGATTCAAGCACGTCATCATGGCCTCCCGCTTTTACAACCAGATTTGGAAGGAAGGCGACGGCACCCTGTATATTGACAAGGACTCGGACATCAACAAGGTCTTCAGTGAAAGCCTCGGGGTTAGCCCCACCGTCTCCACCCTTGATTCGCTTGCCAATGAGGCCATCCGGGACGTCAACAAGGGCGTCGAGGTTTTCGAATTCCTGGTTGAACGCGGCGAGCTGGAATCGGCTTCCAAGCGCTTGGCCGAAGCCTACGTCGTCGGTGAATTCATGCCTTCCATCAATACCCTTCCTCGGGAGAAGAAGCGTAAGGTCCTCGAGTTCGTCCGCGGGTCTAATGTTCTCCTCAATGCGATCGATGCCAAAGACTACGCCAAGGCCATTGAGCAGATCGATCAGCTGAAGGGCACCGCCAAGGACTTTGACGCCACCAAGGCCGAAGCAGCCGTGGCCACCTTCACTCGCGCCAGCGACATGCACATCATGTCCGCCAAAAATGCCCTGATCGGAAAGGACACCGAAAAGGCCCAAGAGGAAATCCGCCTCGCCATGGAAATCTGGCCGCAGAACCCCAAGCTCGCCGAGTTCGACCGCCTCGTGAATGCCGGCGGCACCATGATCAAGCTCCGCAACGACTTCGACCGTCTCTTTGCCGAACAAAACTATCGCGAGGTCTTTCGCCGCCGCTTCGAATTCGGACCCGCGATTGATGGCGACGCCGACCGGACCGCGAAATTCCGCCAGATCATGGAGAATATCGCCGCCATCGAAACCGCAGTCAAAGGAGCCGAAAAGATGGCCAACATAGGGCAGAATTACGCTGCTTGGGAAGAACTCTCGGTAGTGCACGAGCGCTTTCCAGACGACCCCAACCTGAATCAGTTCATGACCACTTTGGCTCCAAAGGTTGCCGACTTCACGATCGCCCTCGAAAAGGGCAAAATGCACGAAGAGCGCGGGAATGTCGGCTCAGCTCTCTCGTGGTATTACAAAGCCAAACACCTCCATCCGCTCAGCGAAAAAGCAGAGACAGGTATCCAACGGCTGGTGCAGTCTGCCTTGCAATGACCGGAACAAGCCCCTTGCCGATCTCCAAAGCATCTTTCCTCGGGGAAAGGTGCTTTTTTCAAGCCCCAAGACGAAGGAGTAAATCAAAGGAATAAATCCCAGTGCTGTGACCGTCACCCCAAAAAAAACGCATGGCATAGCCACCCACCACTTCGTGACGGACCAGTTGGAAACTTTTCGGACCATGCGCCACAGAGGGGACAACAACCTTCCCGGTCACGTCCGGTTCACCCGCGCAAGCGGCACAAGGACAGGCTCGGCGGAGTTGCTCAAAGTTCAGGTAGCTCTCCCGACCATCCGACCAGGCCAAGGCCACCTCGTTTCCCATCACCGCGAAGTTTGCAAGTTTCATGGCATTTCTTGTTTGAGCCGGGGACCGAAGATGGCCGACCCCACTCGCACGATGGTCGCCCCCTCCTCGATCGCCACTTCGTAGTCACTGCTCATTCCCATGCTGATTTCCGGAAAAGATTGGCCCGCCCTTCCTTCCAACTCCTCCTGCAATTCGCGCACCCTCGCAAACCAGGGCCGCGCCTCCTCTGCGCTCTTCACCCGAGGCGGGATGCACATCAAACCCTGCAAATTCAAGCAGCCAGACGACAGAATCTCGTCGAGACCCTCCCGAAGCTCATCAGGCGCAAAGCCATGTTTGCTCTCCTCTTCGCCGATGTTGACCTCGAGAAAAACTTTGGGTCTTATTCCCAGCTCCCCGGCCACCCGATCCGCAAAGCGGACCAGCTTGAGCGAGGACAAACTCTGCACCACCTGGAAGAGAGAGAGGACTCGCCGCACCTTGTTGCGCTGCAGGGTCCCGATAAAATGCCACTCGAGATCATCGGGAAGGCGTGGGATCTTCTCCTCCCCTTCCTGCAAACGATTCTCACCAAAAAGGAGCTGACCTGCTTGAACCGCTTCCCCGACCACATCGGCGGGCCAGGTTTTGGAAACCACGAGAAGCTGGACCTCCCGGCCAACCCGCGCAGCAGCCTCGGCGACGTTCCTCCGAACAATCGCCAAATTGGCAGAAACCACGCTCATCGCTCGCGGCTCACTCATCTCGCTTGAGGACCCCAGCCACTTTCCCAGCCTCCACTGCCTTGATCAGATCACGCAAGATGGCCAAGCCCTCGCGCTTGGTGGCATCGAGACCGCTGGGCCATTTCGGAGTATCGTCGAGGTCGGCAACGGCATCCTCAGCCTGCCTCATGTGACGTTGTGCGTCGTCCTCAAGATCCACCTCCGGGAGTGTCTCGAGGTCCACGTCATCGAGAGTGAGGCGGTAACTTTTGAAGGCTTTTTCATCCGCCTCTTTCATCGCCGCAAAGCGCTTGATTCGCTCAGCATTCCGCTCCTTGCGCCGCCCATCGGCCTCAGCGATCTCCTTTCGGCGGGCCTCGATGTTGAGTGAAGTCTTGTTTGCCTTCATTCGTTCCTCGAGCCGCTCGGTGTCCTCAATGACATAGGCAAAGTCTTGGCTAGCTTTGATCCGCTCCGCGCTTTTTTCCTCAAGCATGGCAATAAAGAGATTCTCCCGCTTGAATGGTTCGAAGTCACGCGCCCGGCGAATTTTATCGTGCGCGAGGGCATGGTCGGCATACTGCTCACCGACTTCAAGGGCATCCCGCACCGATGGCAACACGATGTCGGGGACCACCCCCTTTTTCTGCGTCGAGCTTCCCGCGACCCGGTAGAACTTTTGGATCGTCAGCTTGACCGCCCCTGCGCGATCACTGTCAGCAAGCGGAGGCATGAAGCGACCAATTTCCAACGGCTGCTGCACTGTCCCCTTGCCATAAGTCGATGATTCCCCGACGACGACCGCCCGGTTGTAATCCTGCAAGGCACCCGCCAGAATTTCGCTTGCCGAGGCACTCCCCTTGTCGGTCAGAACAACAATCGGACCATCGTAAAGGGGACGACGAAAAGGCGATTCCAGGGCCTCGATATGCCCGTTGGTCCGCTTGATTTGGACGACTGGTCCCTCGCCCACAAAAAAACCAGTGATCCGGCGCACCTCCTCCAGCGACCCTCCTCCATTCCCGCGCAAATCGATCGCGAGACCATCGATTGCCTCCTTTTTGAGCCGATCCAGCAATCGCTCAAGGTCACGCGACACTCGAACATCGCGATCCTGAGGATCAAAGTAGAAGGAGGGCATCTTGATCACTCCCAGTTTCATTTGCCCGTCGCCCTGATTGTAATCGATGATCTCGGCGGTGGTGAGCTCATCTTTCATGGTCACCTCCTCCCGCTTGATGACGATGATGCGCGTTTCCCCGGCCGGGGCACCGGCCGGTTCGACCTTGAGAGCCACCTCAACCCCTTCTTCCCCACGGATCATTTCGACCACTTTGTCGAGAGGCATGAACATGATGTCGACCCAGTTACCGTCGTTCTTGGAATCCACCCCAACGACCCGGTCCTTCAACTGCAATTCGCCCTGCCGGTCGGCCGGGCCGTTGTTGACGATGCCCTCGATCTTGGTCGCACCATCATCTTCGGCTCGAAGCAAGGCCCCGATCCCGACAAGCCGGTTCTGGATGTTCACCTGAAACTGCTGCAACTCGCGGGCACTGAAATATTCGGAGTGTGGATCGTGAGCCCGGGCCACCGCACTCAGGAAGTAGTTGGCAACGTCCTCTTCATCAGTCCCTTCGATCGTCTTGAAAAAGCGCTCGTAACGCTGGGCAATCTTTTCCTTGGCGTTGGGCTGATCCTTCAGCGGATCCTCTTTGCCCTGTTCCTTGGCTCGGCGAGCAATTCCTTCGCGACGAAGCGTCTCTGCAAGAAGAGCCTCCTTCAATTGCAAGCGCCAAAGATCCCGGGCGACCGTGGCATCCTTCGGCCAGGCCGCCTCCTCGCGATCTTGCTCGATGAATTCATCCTTGGTGAAATCAAAGTCATGCTTGTTCAAGAGGTCCTGCACCAGTTGGGCACGCTCCTGCACCCGCTTTTGGTAGCGTTTGTAAATCTCAGAAGCAGCATCGATCGACTGCTTGTTCATGAGCAGATCATCGAATTTTTCGCGATACTTCTCAGCAAATTCATCGACATCGGCCTGCTCGAAGTAAAGGCGAGACGGATCCAGGTCCCCCAAGAAGTCGTCAAAAATCCGCTGACTCAAATCATCATCAAGGGGCATGCGGGCGTAGTGCCCATTCTGAAGAATGTAAGACATCTCACGGGCCACCGCATTGAAGTCCGCAGCCAGAGTTGTGCAGCTTGGTAAGAGCCAAATCGAGAGAACGGGTGCCAAGAAGCGTTTGAGATTTTTCATCATGAGAAGCCTGAATTGTAGCGGGGATTTGTGAACCCTGCATGGAATTAACGTAACCTACTAGCGACGATCAGCGATGAGATTTTTTCTTTCCCTCTCGATTTCGGCCATTAACCAGCGCCGAAATTCCGCGAGTTGCTCCAAGATCTCCGTGGACACCATTCCTCCCCCGTCCACCAAGGCGGCTCGTTGAATCCTCGCGCGCTCGCTTGGAACCGGAAGGATTCCCAACTTGAGCGGAATGTCCAGCAGCATGCCTTCACGCTTGACCGTGAGGGCTACCGAAGTGTTCGGCGCTTGCCTCTGGATTTCTTTCGCGGCCTCATTGACGCGATCGTCACTTTGGAATGGGTGGTTATTGATCTTTAGGATGATATCGCCGGCTTTGAGGCCACTCGCTGCCGCCGGGGTCTGCGGGGCCACTCGAACCACCACGACTCCGGGCCCCTGTTCAGCAAGCGGTCGCAATCGGCCCAACTGATCATAGCGCGCCGACATCATTTGAACACCAAGATACCCTTTCGGGGGGAAATAAGCGTGCTCAAGGGCGGGAATGAGGCGGCGGCGAAACTCCGGGTCGGAACTCGTGACGTAGAGTTTGAGGAGCTCCTCCCGGGCCCGGCCACGATTCCTTGACGCCCAATTCGTGATGATCTCTTGCGCCCGTTCCCTTCGCTCCTCCTCTTCGTGGGACAAGTCAGCGAGAGGCAAAGCTTCCCCAGCCCGAAGCGGGTTGAAATGACCCAAAAGCGTCAGGAATGTCAGGATCACAACACGCATCTTGGCGATATTCTACAAGACCAAGGGCACGAATCAATCCTCCACAAAAAAACCGGACCTTCAGCGAAGAAGGCCCGGCTCGGACGAAAAACAAACTTTAGCGATTGAGGATATTGGTCTGAGGCACCTCAATGGTATCATTGGGGTAGACAAGAATGGCCTTACTCTTCAGCTCCCTCATGTCATACACGTAAGGCTGACCACGACGATACAGCTTGACCCGATTCATCGCAGCATAAGCAGTTTCTCCACCGGCCGCTTGGATCGCGCCATACAAGGTCATCCCTTCAGTCCATTGCCGCTGGCCCGGCTGACGCACCTGCCCCCCAATGGTCAGCAGCTGGTTGTCGATCGATTTCCGGTCCTCCTCACTATAGATTTGAAAGACAGGGTCGGTGTAAATTTCAGCCGCCTTGTATTTTTCGGCGATGTTTTGAGCGAGCTCTGATTTGGTCAAACCGGCTGCCCGGACTGATCCGATCTGCCACATCGTGATCGTTCCCGAGGCAGACACCGAATAGACGTTGTCCAGTCGCCCTTTCTCAGACACCGGCACTCCGGTGATAGAAATCTGAAGGGTTTGTCCTGAACGAACAGTCTGAGCGTGGGCTGCGACAAACAATCCGAGAAGGGTCAACGTGATGATTGCAATTTTTCTCATGGTCTTTGGTTTTGGCGTTCGCGGAGTGCGGTTTTCTTTCGGGTGTCAAGAAGGTTAGTAGAGGTCCTCGGCCTTGGTGGAGCGGGATTCCGAAGCCGAATCTTCAACTCGGATAGGCTTCGAGGTCGCTGGGGTGTCCATTCCAGCGGTGGCTTCGTCGGTCGCCGTCGGGGCGTAGTAGGTGTAGTAACTGGTGTAGTATTGATACTGACTGTCGCTACGAACATCCACGTTGTTGAGAACAACCCCGATGACCTGGCCACCGACGTTTTCAACGGCCTGCTTGACGCGCATGAGCATGTTACGGGGAAGCTTGCGATGCTGGACAACCACCATCGTGAGATCGACCTCACTGGCCAGCACCGCAGCGTCACTCACACCAAGGATGGGTGGAGAGTCCACCAGCACGAGGTCGAAGCGCTGTTTGACATCCTGCAGCAACTCGGACATGCGACGCGAATTCAGAATCCCGGCCGCATCAGCCGGTAAAATACCGGAAGGCAAGAAGTAGAGATTGTCGACCGGGCTTTGAAGAATGACATCCTCAAGCGCGAGGTCGGTCGTCAGATAGTTGGTCAAACCAACCGAATTATTAATATCGAAGAAAGCGTGAAGGCGCGGGCGACGAAGGTCGGCATCAATCATGAGCGTGGTGTATCCGCCTTGCGCACAAACGTAAGCCAAGTTTACCAAGGTCGTTGATTTGCCCTCGCCGGCACCACCGGAAACCACCGTGATCGAGTTATCTTCCGGGTTCTTGCGGTTGAATTCGATATTGGTCCGCAAGATGCGGTAGGCTTCGGCATCGGGGCTCATGCCACTCTGCTTGTGCAGAATTCCCACGTCCTTCGGAATGACCGCAAGCACGGGAACCTGCAGGTAACGTTCCACGTCCTCAAGGCTCTTGACTGAGGTATCAAGATGCTCAAGCAGGAAGGCAATCCCAACCCCGAAAATGAGCCCGACACCGGCACCAAGGAGCAAATTGAGAGTGAAGTTCGGAAAGACGGGCGATTTGCCAATCTTGGGTTTCTCGTGGAGGGTAATCGGGTCACGAGGCATCTTCAGAAGCACGCGTGCTTCCTGCTGACGAATCTTCATTTCCCGCAACATCGCTCGAGACTGCTCGTAGGCTTCCTTGGCTTGGTTGTAGCGACTCTGCTTGAGCGAGAGTTCGATGGTGTCAAAGGTTTTACCCTCAACCATCGTTTCCATACGCTCGACTTGACGATTGATCAGTTCGCGTTTGGTTTGCAAGTTGGCCTTGAGCGATACGACCTCTTTGTGGGCCTCCTCCATCAAACTCTTGGCCCGCTCATCCATGGCTAGGATGTCTGGGTGCTTCCGCCCCAATCCTTGCGCCATCATGCTGAGGCGCTCCTGCTTGGCCTCACGCGCTTGGGTGTAGTAATAAGTCACCTGGTTTTCCGGCAAATCGAGGCCAGCAGCAAAGCTGATCAAATCATCGTTATCGAGCTCAACCAACTTTTTGATCTGAATCTCAATCTGATCCACCTGCACCTTGAAGTCATCAAGCTTCTGTCGCGCAATCTCAAGCATCTTGCTTTCCGTCATTCCCAAGGGATTAGACTGTCCCTCCTCAAAATAAGGGATCCCATATTGCTGGATCAGAACGGTCAGTTCCTTCCTGTTATCCTGTACGATGTCACTTTGGGCCACCAGCTCGTCATCCAAGGCTTTCAGCGCCTTTTGTGCCCGGCTGACTTCATTTTGACGACGGCGCTCCATGTAAGCCGTCGAAACAGCATCCGCGATGGCCTTGGCATCGGCCGAATTAGCATGGCGAACGGAAATCTCAATAAAGTCGGTCCCACGGCGGGGAGAAGCAGAGACAATTTCCTTGAGAGTGCTAACCACTTCTTCGAGGGACTGCCCCCAGCGTGTCGGCAGCTCAATGTCCTCGGCCGCTTTCTTCAAGGTCTCCGGGGCAATGATGGTTTCAAACTCATTCTCCATGTAGTTCCGGGTCATGAGGCTTCCCGGGTTGGTCCCTCCGCCTCCGTTACCAATTGGGTTAATCGACAACATTGATGGGTGAACCTGAACTACCGAGGAACTCTCATATTTCTCCGGCATCACCGAAGTAATGACGGCCGCGGTCATGAAAACTAAGAGGAAGGTCAGGAGAATGACCCCGTAACGGTTCTTGATCACCTGCCAGTAATCAATAGAGCCGGTCGATTCGGTGATAGGCTGAGACTTCCCTTGCATGGCGTATGTTTTCAAAAGTGATGTGGTTGGGATGGGTAGGCATAAATTAGCCTTCGCAATGAAAAGACACCGCGAAGGCCAAATTGTTCAAAGATAAACCTGAAGCTCTTTAGAAAGTGGTGGTAGCACCAATGCTGATCCGATTCCGATCGTAGTCGCGGCCCGCATCCGAGCTAAGGTCCTCAAAGTTATACCTTGCGTTCAGGTTGAGTGCGTCGGTAACTTGGAGGTTCACCCCAACGTAAGCATTCAGCAACTCCTCCTCGATAGCCGCAGGACCAATCAAGCCGCGACGCTCGGTGAAATCAAGGAAAACGTAGTTGATTCCCCCGGTGAAAACCAATTGCTCGGAGAGCTGGTAGTCTCCGCTCACGCCGATGCGGAGAGTGTCAGTATTGTCGTAAAGGACCCCACCAACAGCTGGAATATTCAAGAAGCGCTGCCAGTCCTCCACGCCGTAACGGGCATAGCTACGAACTGCGAAACTCTCGTTCACTTGAGTTCTCACGGAGGCCTCTAAATACGGGCTGCTACTATCCTTACCCCCATCGACGTCGCGGACTTGGACACCACCTCGGACCACCCCGTATGATTGTGGGGTGAAGCGATGCTCAATACCTGCAAGGATGAATTGGTTAGTGGCGTCACTGACTTGAGCATCGGCGCTCACGTCTTGGTAACGATACGAAAACGTAGTTACGGTGCGCTCACTCACCTGGTAACGGAAGTCGTTGTAAAGCGTAACCAAGGAGCGATCACCACCAGGGATATCATCGAAAGTGATCCCCTCGAAGCGAATACCAGAGTAGGTCGCCAAGCGCTCGGTCCAACGATAACCGACAGCACTGTCGCTCGACCAGCGGAGATAGTTACCGACTTGGCGCTGTGCTTGGAAGCCGATGGAATAATCCGGCTCGAGTTCGTAAGTGATGTTGTTCCGGCTAACAAAACGAAGGCGCTCGCTTACCCTGCGGGTCCAATTCAGATTGAGAGATGCAGTGAAAGCAGTATCGTCGACACTCCGACCAGGCACATCCAAGTTGTCGAAGTAGTGAATCACTCCGATTTGGGCCCCGAAGTCCAAATCAGTCTGTGGGCTAGTGCTCAGGAACGCCGCACGAACGTAACCCTGCCCATAAAGAGCCGAATCCCCCCCGATGAGCGGGGTAGGATTGTCATCGTATCCGAAATTGACGCCAGCGGTGTAGGTGAGAGGAAGCGACTCGCTGCTACCATCTTCTGGTGCCAGATCATAAAGAGACTTGGCGCTCGGAGTGCCGGCTGCCGAGAGAGCGGCAGAGGCAACAAGAGCCGTGAGGCCTACGGAATATTTTTTCATCGTTGAATTATTTAAGGTTTTAACCATCCCAAATCGTTGGAGAATGTTCAGTCGTTGATCGAACTGTCAGGGACAGGGGTCGTTACGCCCGGATCATCCTCAACCGGCTCAATGAAAAACTCGGGAGCAGTCCGCACATCAGCTCCCTTGCTGATCGGACTGATCATCGTGCTCTGGAAGGGCGAATTAAGAGGGTTGTAGGAGACACTACTGAACGCTGCCTCACCCCCACCAGCCGAGGAACCGCCTGTTGAAGAGCCCCCTTCGGATGAAGACCCAGTTTCGGACGAGACACCCTCGGGCGCGGGCCCAGCTTCGGAAGAAGAATCAGCCTCCGAAGAAGAATCATCTTCAGTGGTCACAGCGAGAACAACTGCGATGGCGTCCGGAGCGGTCGCAATCGCACACTGGGTAATCATTCGCGCTTCAGAAGGCGCCTCAAGAATGGCAGTGCTAACGATCTTACCAACAAGAGCCTCGTCGGCGTCTGCCGCGATGATGGCCGCCTTGACGATTTCACACGCACAGGACTCGTTAGCAGCCACATTGCTTGCGACGATCCGAAGAACCTGACTGGAGTCGGCGACAACAGCAGCCTTGACCGTCTCGCTGAGCTTGGCGCAATCCTTGGCGCCTGCCGCCGCGATCGGAGCAGCCGAGAGAAGCGCCGCTGAAAGAGCAAATTTGAGGGTATTTTTCATGATGTATTGGAGGTTAACGCTCGGGATTGCCAGTTGCCAAGAGCAAACTGGGAAAATCTGGAGCGGGTAGAGGGAATCGAACCCTCATGATCAGCTTGGAAGGCTGGAGCTTTACCATTAAGCTATACCCGCTTGACCGGAGCGAAACTAAACTTCTCTTTCCTGCTCTGCAAGCTTTTTTCCACAGTCAGGCGAAGATCTCTCTCGGAGACTCCCCATTTGCCTCAACTCCGGGCGTTGCTGGTTCTTGCAACACTCACCACATCCTTTAAGAAAGATGAAATATAGGGGATTTTCACAGCCCGGTCGGGTGATCGAGGAAGACCCCTGGGAGGCCAAAGGTCGATTCAAGGAGGGTGGTTAGGGCCCTCACCCCGAAGGTCTCGGTGGCGTAGTGCCCCCCGTAGAGCACGGTCAGCCCCAATTCTTCAGCTAAGGGGTAGCTCCAGTGTGGACCTTCGCCTGTGATAAAAGTGTCGATGCCCTCTTTTGCCACCGCTTCCACCTCGCTTCCGGCGCCACCAGTAATGACCCCGACGGTGCCAGCCGACGCTTCGGGGTGTCCTCTCAACAAGACTGGGCCACCCAAGACCTTTTGAAGCGTCTTTTGCAAATTCCCCACGGTGTCTTCAGAAATCATCCGACGCCCGAGCTGAACCCCTTTCCAGTCAAAAAATGCCTCACCCTCTCCCAGGCCTGTGGCCCGCGCTAATTTTACGTTATTTCCCAGTTCGGGGTGAAGATCGAGGGGGAGATGCGAGCTGTAGATGGCCAAGTTATTTTCCAGCGCGAGACGAAACTTTCGGTAGACTGGTCCTGTCAACGGTCTCACTCCTTGCCAAAAAAGTCCGTGATGCACAAGGAGGAGATCAGCTCCGGCGTCAACCGCTTTCTCGATGACTGGAAGACTGGCGTCGACCGCGCAGGCCACCCGGCTCACTTTCCCAACGTTCTCAACTTGGAGTCCGTTGTGGGCCCCCGGGTAGTCTGGAATTTCGGTGGTACGCAATTCGGCGTCGAGAAACTTCACCACTTTCGTCAACTCGATCATGCCTTCTTGAACGTCACAACGCTCATTGGAGCAACCTCAAAGCACCGAAGATCATCGGGAACGTCGCAACTCACGTCTGTCAGTTCCCCGTTCCAGGGGAACAGAAGGCGAGCCGCATGCAGAGCCTGTCGGGGAAGGAGCAACTCTTCCGCCAGAGAGTCCGACCAGCCATCTGCGAGAAAGCGAAGGTAAGCGGAATCATCGCGCCCATAGATTTTGTCGCCCACGATCCCATGGCCCACCGACTCGAGATGAACCCGGATTTGATGAGTCCGGCCAGTTTCCGGCAAGCACCTGACCTGCGAGAAGCGACCGAATCTGTTTTCCCAACGTTGCAGGACCTCGAAGCGGGTGTTGCTGGGCTTTCCTTCCGGATGGATTGCCTGCCTCACCCAAATTTCACTCGCGATGAATTCCCCCTTCCGGCGCAGGCCGGTCTCAACGCGACGATTGTCCCACTCCGGCCAGCCATGAACAATGGCAAGGTATTCCTTGACGACCTCTCCTCGGGCCAGGCTTTTCCCTAGGGTCCGGGCAGACCTACCGGACTTGGCCACGAGAAGACAGCCACTGGTCTCCCGATCCAGCCTGTTGACCAAAAAAACTTCCTCGTTCGGCCGGGATTCTCGCAACAGTTCCCATAAGGTCACTTCCGTGCTCCCGCTGGAGGGATGGACCACGAGGGGAGCGGGCTTTGCCACGACCAGCCAGTCGCAACTTTCCTTCAGGATTTCGAAATCGGTCCGGGAGGGGATCCGCAAGCTCACGCTGCAATATAAATCCCTTTTCAAAATCCGCCTCCAGTCTAAAACCCGCTCATGTCGCAGATGGAGCACACCCTCGCCAGCGAGGCCACCCTCGAAGGAACCTCTCTCCACACCGGAGAAAAAGTCACCTTGACCCTGAAGCCGGCCCCCGAGGGCTACGGATTCAAGTTCCGTCGAGTGGACCTTCCGGACAAACCGCTCATCGACGCCTGCGTCTCCAAAGTGCAGACGGTGGAGCGGGCCACCACCCTTGCCGAGGGCTCGGTCCGGGTGCACACCGTGGAGCATGTTCTCTCCGCGCTCGTGGGCATGGGAGTGGACAATGCGGTGATCGAAATGGACTCCAACGAACCCCCGATCGGTGACGGATCCTCGCGGCCCTACGTCGAGCTCATCAAAAAGGCCGGGCTTCAGGAGCAGAAAACCCCACGCAAGATCTGGGAAATCCGGGAGCCCATCCACCTCGAAATCGGCGACGGGTCCCTCATCACGATCGTTCCCGACAAGCAATTTCGTGTCTCGGTCACCAACGTCGGCAAAGACGGGCGCTTCGTGCAATATTTCTCCTCCGTGGTGACACCCGAACTCTACGAAAAAGAGATCGCCCCCGCCCGGACTTTCACTTTCTACGAGGACATCAAGCCTCTCCTCGACAAAGGACTCATCAAAGGCGGTTCACTCGAAAACGCGGTCGTGGTGCGCGGCGACGAGATCATGTCGAAGGAACCCATGCGCTACGACAACGAATTCGCCCGCCACAAAGCGCTTGATGTCATCGGTGACCTCATGCTTTCAGGGCGAAAATTCATCGGTCACGTCATCGCGGTAAAACCCGGTCACGGGCCCAACACCGAAGCGGCCAAAGCCCTGCGCAAGAACTATGCTGCGATGCGCTCGATGGTCCCCCCGGTCAAACTTCCCGAGGCAGAGGCCGTCCTCGACATCAAGGACATCCTCAAGATCCTGCCCCATCGCTACCCCTTCCTTCTCATCGATCGCGTGACCGGCTTCTCTTCGGAGATGAAGTGCACCGCGATCAAGAATCTCACCATGAACGAGGAGTTCTTTCAGGGCCACTTCCCGGACCACCCGGTCATGCCAGGGGTCCTGCAGCTCGAGGCAATGGCCCAAACCGCCTCCGTCCTCATCATGCGCATGCCCGATAACCAAGGCAAAATTGGCTATTTCCTGAGCGCCGACAAAGTCAAATTCCGGAAGCCGGTTGTTCCTGGCGATACCCTCTTCATCGATGCCGAAATCCTCTCATTCCGTCGCAACATCGGGACCGCGGTGGCCTCCTGCTCGGTCAACGGCGAGGTGGTCTCAAGCGCCGAGCTGAAATTCGCGGTGGTGGATTCCTGAAATCCGTCCGCCCCAGAATAACCGTTCCCCCTCCCTTGCGCCCCGTGGATCTCTCGCAGCGCCTTCGCGCTGCCAACCCAGCCGATGATCAAAATGAAGACGTCGACCAACAAGCCGACAAGGTGTGCCCCTTTTGCCTTTTCCCATGCACGCTTTGTTCCCAAGTCGACTCTGGCATGCTTTCTGTTAGGAGACACCCACCATGAAAGCCATTGATTTGTCCCATCTCGGAATTGAAGTCCCTAGCCTTGTCCGCAACCCCGCCGCGTCCCGCCTCTACATGGACGCCATCCGCTATGAACCGTCGACCAGCCTCTCCGCCTTCGGGGCCCTCATCGCTTACTCGGGAGAAAAGACCGGTCGCTCCCCTAGCGACAAGCGGATTACCGAAAACGAGGCCTCCCGGAACAAGGTGTGGTGGGGCGACATCAACATCCCCATCAATTTTCACACCTTCGAAATCAACCGCGAGCGCGCCAAGGACTACCTCAACACCCGCGAACTGATCTACGTCATTGATGCCTTCGCTGGCTGGGACCCCGAGAACCGGATCAAGGTGCGCGTGATCTGCACCCGCCCTTACCATGCCCTCTTCATGTCGATCATGCTGATCAAGCCTACCAAGGAAGAACTGGCCGACTTTGGAGAGCCCGATTTCACGATCTACAACGCCGGCCAATTTCCCGCCAACCGCCTCACCGAAGGAATGACCTCAAAAACCTCGATCGACGTCTGCTTTGAGGAAAAGGAAATGGTCATCCTGGGCACGGAATACGCCGGGGAGATGAAGAAGGGTGTCTTCACTCTGATGCACTACCTCATGCCGCTGAAGGGGCATCTCTCGATGCACTGTTCGGCCACCGCTTGCCCTGAAACCAATCGCTCGGCCATCCTCTTCGGCCTCTCGGGGACCGGAAAAACCACCCTCTCCACCGACCCCAGTCGCCTCCTCATCGGAGACGACGAACACGTCTGGACCGATTCCGGGATCTTCAACATCGAGGGCGGCTGCTACGCCAAGGCCATCGATCTTTCCAAGGAAACGGAACCCGACATCTACAATGCCCTCCATTACGGCGCGGTGCTGGAAAATGTCGTCCACAACGAGGATTACGAGGTCGATTTCCATGACACTTCGTTGACCCAGAACACCCGGGGCGCTTACCCCATCGATTTCATCGAGAATGCCCTCGTGCCCTGCATCGCCGGGCACCCCACCGACATCATCTTCCTCACCTGCGACGCCTTTGGCGTCCTGCCGCCAGTAGCCAAACTCAGTAAAGAACAGGCGATGTATCATTTCATTTCCGGTTACACCGCCAAGGTGGCCGGCACGGAAATGGGAGTCACCGAGCCCACGGCCACCTTCTCGGCCTGCTTCGGCGCGCCCTTCCTCGTTCTTCACCCGTCACGCTATGCCGAACTCCTGGCCGAAAAGATGAAGAATCACGAGGTCAACGTCTGGCTCGTCAATACCGGCTGGATCAAGGGCGGATACGGTGTGGGCGAGCGCATCAAGCTCAAGTATTCCCGCGCCATTGTGCAGGCCATCTACAACGGCCAACTCAAGGAGGCACCGACCGAGACCGACCCCATCTTCGGCTTCGAAACGATCACCAAGGTGCCGGAAGTGCCCTCGGAGGTCCTGGTCCCGCGTGCCAGCTGGAGTGACCCGACAGCCTTCGAAACGAGTGCCCTGAAACTGGCCACTCTCTTCCAGGAAAACTTCAAGACCTACCAGAAAGGAACCAGCCCCGAGATCATCGCTGGCGGGCCAAAAATCTGACCACTTCCACTGAGAAGACAGTGAAAGGCCGGGAGGAAGAACACTCACACCGGCCTTTCTCCTTCCCTCGCCCATCCTGATCCGATAGACCCTCGGCAGCATGATTCTCAAATTTCTTACGTCGCTCGTCGCTTTGTCCCTCCTCATCCCCGCGCTCGCGCAGGAGGTGCCGGCACCGTCCGATGGGCCGGAAAGCGCGGATCCCCTTGCTAAATACAACTGGCAAACCAGCGGAACCGGCAAATTGGGGGAGCATGGCAAAATCGAAATCCCCGAGGGATTCATCTTCCTCAATGGGGTGGAAACCGGCGAGATCATGACCAAGGAATTTGGCAACCTGCCCTCGGAATACGAGGGAATGATCGGCCCCGAGTCCTTGGAATGGTTTGTGGTCTTCGAGTTTGATGGCGTCGGCTACGTCAACGATGACGAGAAAGATGATCTCGACTCCGAGGAAATTTTGGAAGCCATTCAGGAGGGACAAAAGGCCGCCAACGAAGAGCGGAAACGACGTGGCCTTGACACCCTGACCACCACAGGCTGGATCGTGGAACCAAACTACAACCCGACGACCAACAACCTGGAATATGGCTTCGTGCTCGAAAGCTCAGACGGTTCGACCAACATTAACTTCCTGACCAAACTTCTGGGACGCCACGGGGTCATGGTGTCGACCTTGCTTTGCGGGCCGGCCGAACTTGAGGCCATTCTGCCGGACTACCAAAAGACCCTTACCGGTTTTGACTTCAATTCCGGTCAAACCTATGCGGAATACCAAGAGGGTGATAAGGTCGCCGAATACGGCCTCAAGGGCCTCATTGCCGGCGGCGCGGTCTTTGCCGCGGCCAAGCTGGGCCTTTTCGGAACCATCGCCCTCTGGTTCAAGAAGGCCTTCAAACTGGTGATTGCCGGGGTCATCGCCGTTGGCCTCTTCCTCAAACGCCTGATCGGCGGAAAAAAGGCTGACGCTTAAAGAGAAATTCCCGCCATCATCCGGGAATGAGTGACGCGCAGTCCTTTTACCTGCTCCTTGCCGCCTTCTACCTTTACGAATGCTTGATCTTCGCCCCGCGGGGAGCTTGGGCCTTCGTGGGGCAAGGCGGAACGAAATGGCGGTGGCGAATCCCCGTCTTCCACCTGAGCGGTCTCCACCAGGAAGCCTTCTGCGCCCCCATCCTCCCCTACCCGGGCTTTCAGGTCGTCTTTCCCGCCCCCCCAGACGCGTTACCAGCCCCGACAGCACTGCACAGCTTCCGCCGGGACTCCCTCCGGATCGACAAGGCCACCCGACACCTGCGCTTCTGCAGCCTCCTCATCTTCCTCCATTATTTCCTCCTCCTTCCCATCACCTATCACCACTGGGTGGGAACCCCAATTATGATCGCGGTCATCATCCAAGGGGAACTCCTCGCCTTCTACACCGCCTTCTCCTTCCACCGCCTTCACAAACGCCTCCATCCGGACGACAAATGGGAGCGCCGTCTCGAAACCCTCTACAATGCCTTCCTTCCGTGGCATGCGATGAGAGCAAGCGACCTCATCATCAAGAAAGGGTGCGCCACCTGGCACCCGTTGGCCGCACTCGTGAGTCACCCCAACTCTCCGGCCAACCAAAAACAACTTGCCCTGCTCTGGCGGAGGGCCCTTTACGAAGGCCAATCCGACAGCCTACAGACCTTTTTGGAAAAGGCCGGAATTGATCCCACGCCGTGGTCCCTTCCTCCCCCACTCGATGAGCCCAGCAACAAATACTGTCCTGTTTGCCAGGCCGTTTACGAAAAGGAAGCAAGCACTTGTGCCGACTGCACTGGAGTCGCCCTGAAAAGAGGGACAGACCAGTCGGTCTCCTGAGAAAGAAGGAATCCTACTTCCGGACTCCTACTTCCCCGGAACTTCATTGGCAGTGTAATAAAAGAGCACGTTCTGAATGTTCGTCCCGTCCTTCGACTTGATCTTGGCGAGGTCGAGTTGATAGACCCGCCCCGCTTCGAGCGAATCGAGGGTCACTTCGACCGATTTGCTTCCGGTCATTTTCACTGCGGTCACCTGGTGGTCCTTCTTGTTTTCCTGCGGGGATCCATAGGTCCATCTCGACTGGTAGGTGAACGACTTGAACTTGAGATCCGACTCCGTGAGGCTGCCGGCCAGCTCCCGGGTGAAGGTCAGCTCGAATCCTTTCGGGGTGATCTTGAAGGAAGTGATGTCAAAGGGCTCCGCCTTTTCGGTCGGGGTGATCCGCTGCAGCCCCTCAGCTTCCCGTCCCCAGCCACGCACGGTCTGGCCAACGTAGAGCTGCTGACCGTCCGGGCTGAAGCGCACCCGATGGTTTCCGCTACGCAGCCCTCCCTCATTCAGGAAATGGGTGCAGGCCCCTTGGAACTTCCCGTTGACCTTCTCCAGCATGATGCGGGTGATCCGCCTGCTGTTATTGTCGGGCAAGAGCATCTGGCCGGGGAAATGAGGGAAATGAGCCGGGATCTCATAGGGCTCCCCGGCCGAGCGATTCATTTCTTGATGGGGAATCTGGACTGCCGGCATGGTGCGATGCTTGTTGTAGGCATCGAGATCCTCTCGGTAAGTCGCAAGCGGGTCCTTGTCGCTGGGCCAACGCTCATCCCAAACGAGCGAACTGGGGTGACCGTAAAAATTTCCCTTCTCCAGATGATACAAAGGGGTGGTGGCCCGCCAATCGCCTTGGTTGTCGCCACACCAGAGAATCCCGGAGGAATCGAGGTGAATCCCGTTGTGCATGCGGAACCCGAAACAAAAGGGGGTGAGATTGCCCTCGGCATCGCAATGCAGAGTGGTCCCCTTCCATTTCACCGAGGCGAAGTTGCGACCCCGGCGACCGAACTTGGAATACTCACCCAAGGTATATTCGCCAGTCGGACCATTGTGGGAGGCTGTTCCCACCGCAAGGTAATACCCACCCTTGCCATCTTCGGTCAGGGCATTCGTTTCGTGGTAATTTCCCGACAAGCCCCAGCCGGAAGCAAAAACCCGGTAACGATCGGCCGTTCCATCGCCATTGGTGTCAGTGGCCTCCGTCATGTCCGCCATCTGAGTCACCCGCACCTGATCCCGTGAAATGACATCGATCCCACAACCATTGTGAAAGCCGGTCGCAAAGAGCTCCCAAGTCCACGATCCGGGGTCTTTTTTCGGGGTCGCCCGCATGACGTCACCACGACGAAGAACGACAAACAAGGTTCCGTCGGGTGCAAAATCAATCGCCCCCACCTCGGGGGGAACACCCGGAGGGAACTTGATATCCTCGACAAGATAAGGTGCCGCCGACAGCGGCCCAGCACAAAGGAGACAAAAGAGGGCAAGTTTCATTTCGAAAGGGACTGGATGTAAAGCACGAGCGAATCAACTTCCTGTGCACTGAGTTGGTAGGGAGGCATGTATCCCGGAGGAAAGCCCTTTGCGGTCTTGGCGTTGGGCGAAAGGATGGACTCCCTGAGATAGGCCGCATCGGCTTTTACCGGATCACCACCTTCGACCGGCCGGGTCGAGCCAGCCAGACCTTGTAAACTGGGACCGTGGCCCTGGGAACCATCGATGGAATGACAGGCCACACAACCGTAGGCCCCAAAAACCTGCTCACCAGCCTCGGCGGTCGCCGACTTGATCTTGAGGTTTCGCTCAAATCCTTGGTGCTCCGAAAGCAACTCCCCCTTGAGGGTCGTCGCTTTCCCGTTCACGGTTCGCTGGAAGGAATAAAGTCCGTCCACCGGCAGAATGGTCTCGGCGTATTCCTGATCACCCAGCCGATACCGGAAGGTCGGGACGCCCATCTCAGAAAGATCATATCCCAAAAACTTCGGGGTCTCCGTCTTCATCGGCTTCGCCAGATAAAAGAGATTACCAACCAGACGGGCTCCGTAGTCGAACGAGCGACGCCCCCCGCTTCCCTCAATCCCCCAATACGGATAGAGGTCGAGAAAGCCGCCCTGCCAAGCATAGAGCAATCGGCATTCGGTGGTATCCCAAACATAAGAAAGTGCGGGCCCGTGATTCACCGCGATCGCAGCGGGAATCACCCTCATCATACCATACTCCCCCTTGGTGTCGCGCCCCGTCTTCGGGCTATACTTGGGGGACTTCGATGCCTTGCCATGATGGGCAAAAACAGCCGGATCAAGGCCAGGATCCGGCACATACGTCCTCAATATCAAGGGGCGATCCACCTCTCCCAATGGATTGGTATCGTAGGTCAACGGATCGGCCACGACCCGGGACAACCCCAGGAAAAGCAGCGGCAGAAGAAGGCGCGATTTCATTGTCAATTTACTTTCCGGAGCGAACAATATTTTCAAAGAATTGACCAGCCTCGGCACATTCTTGTGCGAGGTCTGCGGTCACGGTCGCCTCGACCGATATCCCACCGCGGTAACCGATTCCGACCAATTCTTCGAAAAAGGCCTTGATCCCCGGAATTTCCACCTCTGGCTTCGGAAAACAACGCCCGTCGGGATTGGCCAACTGCACCGCACAAACCAGATCGGCCGCTTCCCTCATGACTTGGGGCGACTCCCCTTCCATCGCAAAATGGTAAAAGTCCGCCGCCAGGCCGATCTCCTTTCGGTCAATTTCCCGCACGATCGCGAGGGCTTCCGCAAAGGTATTCAAAAAGTTGGTCTCGGTATGATTGACGTGCTCGACCGCGATCCGCAGGCCCAATCGCTTTTCACGAATAACCTCGGCGGCGAGACGGCAGAACCGCATCATCTGCTCGCGGGCCCGAAGCTCGGACCACCCGGTCGGAATGGACCGCGACCCCGGGCTCCCAAAGACCACCGCGCGGGCCCCGAGCCGCGCGGCCCGTCCCAAGGCCAGCTCAAGAAACGCCCGGGAATCCTTCTCGTTCTCTTCCGGCCCCACTACTTTGAGCGAAGGTGGCAGAAACCAGTTGGCCGAAAGCACCGGCACCCCGGCTCCCTGCAAAGCCTTCGCTGCCGCCTCGAATTCCTCTTCGGTCAGCGCTGCCGCCTTGGCCAAACCGGGCTCGACAAAATCCAGCCCGCTCTCTTTGATTAACCGACCATTACGTAATGGCTCAGTCGTCGAAAAATCGGAAACTCCAAACTGCCAGGAAGAGGTGGTTGAGGCCATGCGTCGGACCCTAGGACCTTCCGACCGCGAGTCCAAGCTAAGTGAGCAGGAAAGTCCCTTCTCTTTTCACAGATCGCCGCTTAACTCCTCGTCGTGTTTGGCAATCTCTTGCGTTGGGCCGTTCTCAAGCCCATTCTGAAACCACTCACCCGTCTCCTTGTCGGGCTCATTGCCATTCCGATCTTCCGCCTCGTCATCCGCCGCGGCATGCGCATGGCCAAGGTCGAAGAAGAGCTGGAGGCCGACCTAGAACAGTGGTTTCGCGCCGCCCTCATCCTCCTCGTCGCCACCGCCAACATGGAACACCTCCTCTTCGGGTGGGTGCCGCTCGACCTCGAGGGAGACCAGAGCTGGATCGGGGTCTTCTTCCGCCTTCTCTTGGTCATTGGGGTGATTGAACTCATGCCAGACCAAGCCCTCTTTGCCGTCCTCCATTCCGGTCCCCTCCAGCTGCCGATCGGCCGGCGAATCCTGATCGAGCTCTGGCAAGACCGCACCCAATGGCTCCAAAAAATGGGTTGTATCCACCTCAACCGCTCCAGCCCGGTCTTCGCCATGATGTCGGCCATCTTCGGCGGCGACCCCGAGAGCCCAGCGGCCGCCACCGGTTGGACCTGCTACTTCGTCGCCATTGTCCAATACCTCATCATCGCCCTGATCACCTCAGCCGACAAAGCCGGCGACCTCCTTTCCACCTTCGACCGCACCATCGCCGAACGACGCCATGACCTCGTCGAGGAATTTGTCGACGAAGAGGAGTTGGCTGGCGAAGACAACGACACTGGCACCCCCCCCGAAGAAGGCGAACGCTTGGAGCGGGACTAAAAAAGATCTCCATTTGCATTTCCCCAAGCGGTCAGCAATCCCTATTCAGCCCCGGTGATCCTCAAATTGAATTTCGAATCAGTGCGCATCGACGGCCTGGTCCTCGCCAAGGTCGGCAATCCCTCGCGCGATGAACCTCTGCAAACTTCCAAGACCCTGTTTCAAGTCGAAAACGACGATCAGGCTACCCTCTGCCCGCTCTTCCTGAAACCTTTCCGCAATCTCACCGGCCAACGCTTCACCCACCATAGCTCACTCGACAAAAACGAGGTCAATACCAGTGCCGCCAGTATCTTTCAAGATCCCACGACCCTCCTCGCGCAGGGTTGCGACATCGCCCAACGCCTCTACTCGAAATCTTCCCATCCCAACATCAAATCGGGCGACCTCTGTCTCTCCCTCCTCAGTGGGGTGGAGATCGAGGGCGAAACCAAACGGGCCTTGTGCATCCTGAAATCCGAGAGCATGACGCCCTTCCTCAGCATCTCGACCCGGGATGGTGATCTCCAGCTGGAAACCGAGCAAGGCATCAACCCGGAAAAAATCGACAAGGGCTGCCTCATCATGGAGCATTTCGAAAAAAAGGGCTTTTACGTTCTCACCTTTGACCGCGGCGGTTCGGAATCGCGCTTCTGGGTTCGTGATTTCTTGGGCGTCCGCCCCATCCCCGACTCTGCCCTGATGAGCAAAAGAGTGGCCGAGATGGCCGTCACCGCAGTCTCCCCGGACCACGCGGAAGCAGACTCCCCGCCCTGGGAGGTCAACGAACCAGCCCGCGAGGCCCTTTCCTTTCTCCAAGACCGAAAGCAGTTCAGCCTCCAAGAATTCGAGGAAAACGCCCTCCGGACCGAAGCCGCCAAAGCCCGCTTCGCCGAGGAACGCAAACGGCTTGCCGAAGAGGAAGGACTAGAACTCCAAGACCAATTCGAACTCTCCAAACGCGACATCACCAAAGCCAAAAAGCTCATGAAATCCGTGATGAAACTCGACTCCGGCGTCGAGATCCGCCTCAAACCCAAGGCCCTCGACCACCCCGGCGAGATCCTCGAAAAAGGCTTCGACGAAAAACGTCGGATGAATTTCATCAAGATCTACTTCAATGAGGACCTCGCCTGATCCACGGGCGGCGCAAAGCCACCACGATCGCTGCCAGCACCAGCGGGAGAAAAGCGGAACTCACGGAATGGGCAATCCAACCTGCACCCAACTCCCTGCGAACCGCAACGCTGAAGGAACCCGCCCCAAAGGCCTCCACGACCGCTCCGTAGGCCAAGACCGCTGAAAAACCCCCGGCCAAGCAAATCACCACCAAACTCCCGGCCTTCCCCTTGACCCGAAATGCTCCGAGCAAAAAGGGCAAACTCCAGAACACCTGAACCAGCCAGAGCTGGAAAACGCCCGCCATCTTGTCTGCTATTTCCGCTACGATCCATTTCACTCTGCCAAGCTCCGACCCCGGACCCCACATCTCAAGACCAAAGCCCCGCCGCCCTCGCAAGCCTTCCCTCTTCTCGTCGGTTTCTTGGCTGATCACTCCCACTTCTGAATGTGCAACGCCTTTAACACCGCCCGTCAACCGGCAGACATCCACCCCGAACGGATCCCCATGGAAACCCGTTTGATCCGCCGCACCGACCTCGCGCCTGTGATCCTCCACACCGGCAAAATCGTCATGATGCGATGGGGCTTCCAACGCCGCGGACTAGGACCGGTCAACAATACCCGGAGCGATCACCTGGCCAGCCCGATGTGGCGCGAGGCCATCGCACAACGACGCTGCCTCATTCCACTCGTCTCCTACTATGAATGGACCGGACCAGTGGGACAAAAGACCACCCACCTGTTCCGTCACCCGGAGGACAGGTGGCTCAAGGTGGCCGGACTCTGGGAGGACTCCAAGGAACACGGCCCCTGCTTTTCGATGCTCACCACCGCTGCCAACACCGTCGCCGCCCCCATCCATCATCGCATGCCTGCAATCCTCGGATCGACCGACCAAGCGCGGTATCTCGACGATGGACTACCCGAATTCCAACCTTCCGAAGAACCGCTGATCTCCAAAACGACAAGCAACCCTCTCCTCAAAAATCCACCCAACCCCATTCAGGACGAACTCTTTTAGCCATCGCCACGAGGGAGCGGCGTATTGGCCTTCACCGCCCCCGCCGGATAAGGATTTCCGGGCCCGAAAACCAACATCTTCTCCCTAGTCTCAACGGTCACAAAGGACTCGTCAACCTTCCCGTCAGCCCCGCAGACCCGATCAAGGTCGAGCTTCA
>JALQTQ010000500.1 GCA_023263995.1 Akkermansiaceae bacterium
CACTCTCGAGCTCGAGCGAGACGTCGGCCAGCACCTGAGTATCGCCATAGGAGACCGAAACATTCGACAGTGAGAGCAGCGCCACTAGCTGACCTCCGATATCAATTTGCGAGCCTGGGCATTGAGCATCAGTGCCGGCACTCCGGCAATGATAATCAACAGCAGCGCATAGGGGGCAGCCTGGGCATAGGACAGATTCTCTGTTGCCTGCCACAATCTTGAGGCCAGGGTGTCAACCCCGTTGGGTTTCAACAGCAGCGTTGCAGGGAGCTCCTTCAGCACTGTCAACGCCGCCAGCGCCACACCCGCCACCACCCCGGGCGAGGCAATCGGCAGCACCACTTTGATTAGCGCCGCGTTTTTAGATAGCCCAAGCGACTGGGCAACATGCTCGATACTTCTTGGCACCCGGGCAATCGGGGTTCCAATCGGACCCAGTGCATTGGGAAGAAAGAGAATCAAATAGGCAAAGACCAAGAGCCAGATGGTTTGGTATAGCGGCTGCAGGTAATTGGCTCCAAAGTAAACCAGAGACAGGGCCACCACGATGCCGGGCAGCGCATGCGCCACCCAGGCCGATGAGTCAACCACCGCTGACAACTTCGAGCGGAACCTCAGGTTCCAGATGGCGATGGCAAGAGCAAACACACCGATCACCAACCCAGCAAGCGCCGCTACAAGCAGCGAGGACCCCAGGGCTGAGAGCAAATCGGATAGATCGACACTGGAGCTGCCCTCAAGGCTCCAGCCAACCAGGGCCGCTGCCGGCACTCCGACCGAGACGACTGCAAGAAGGGCAAGCGCCAGCTCAATAAATGGCCGGGAGCTACCGAGTCTTACCTTGACCCTTCTGCCGGCCGCGGCACTGGCGCTGAAATCTTGGGTTCGATAGCGCCGCTCAAACCAGATCACCAGCAGCGTTATTAGCACCAACACCAGAGCCAA
>JALQTQ010000501.1 GCA_023263995.1 Akkermansiaceae bacterium
CGAAAACAATCGGAACAAAAGGCGTCAAGCAAATAACGCCAGCGGTGCCACAGGGGTTTACTGGAGTAATGCGCGCGGAAAGTGGTGCGCACAGATTATGGTTTCCGGACGCCAGCGCAACCTTGGCCGCTTCACCGATTTCGACGATGCTGTTGCTGCCCGGAAAGAAGCCGAGCGTAAGCATGGTTTCCACATAAATCACGGGAGGTGCCTTGATGCACAGCTTTGACCCACAGATCGCAGCGCGTGTCGGCGTGAACGCTGCGGTGCTCTACCAGAACATTGTTTGGTGGTGCGCGAAGAACGCCGCAAACCGACGGAACGAGCACGATGGCAGGTCCTGGACCTACAACAGCGTAAAGGCGTGGGCTGAACTGTTCCCATACTTGACCGGATCGCAGATCAGGCTTGCTCTCGAAAAGCTGGAAAACGAGGGACTGATCTTGTCGGGGACTTTCAACGAGGTCGGATACGATCGCACCAAATGGTATTGCCCTTCTGAGCAAATCCATTTGTCAGAAAACGCAAATGGAAATGCGAAAAATCGCGAACCTATACCAGATAGTAAACCAGTTCATAAACCAGATGTTAAGTATACAGCGCCGCTTGGCGGCAGGACGAATGAAGCAAACGAAATAACCGAAACGCTCTGCGCCTGGGCTTCGCCCGATGCCGTCGCCAGCTTCATTGCCTACCGCAAGCGCGCGAAGGGAAAGGCCCTCACGCTGACAGCAGCCAAGCGGCTCGCCAATAACCTCAAGGAAATTTTCAACGCAGGAGGAGACACCGATGACGCACTTGGTCTCGCAGAAGAACGTGGATGGCAGTCCATCAAACCGGAATGGTATTTCAACGACAAGCAGCGCGCTGACCGAGGAGCAAATCGACCGGGGTCTGGAATGGCTGCGGCGTTTGCCGCGGTTGCCGCAAGATCAACTC
>JALQTQ010000502.1 GCA_023263995.1 Akkermansiaceae bacterium
CCAACCGGTGCTGTTGGCCACATCAATGCGCTAACTTCAGGCGTCTCGCGCCGAGCTACTATCCAGCGAACCCTGCTACCCGTCCTGCTGCGCTGGATGGCTGAGGGAATCAACCCCGATCGCGCGCTGCTTAGCTTCCGTCGACTTAGCGAATCTCTGGGGGAGACTCACTGGTTCCTAAAGATGCTGCGCGACTCGTCGGGGGCTGCCGAGCGGCTAATGCGCGTGCTGTCCTCGTCCGAGATGATCAGCAAGCTACTTGAGCACACGCCTGATTCCTCGAGCTGGTTTGGCGACGCCGAGGCCCTGGCCCCGCTCGACATGAATGAGCTGGAGCAGGAAATGTCGGCCATAATTAGCCGCAATTCCGAGGACCTTGAGTCGGCAGCCAAGGCAATACGTTCGATACGGCGCAGGGAAGTTTTGCGCACGGCTATCGGGGCTGTTCTAGGAAATCTCACCATGGCTGAGATAAGCAGCGCGCTGAGCAACATCATGGACAGCTACCTGAGCAACATGCTTGAGATTGCCAAGCGCCAATTAGCAGTGGAGTTGGACTTCGGCATCGTGGCAATGGGCCGCCTTGGAGGCAGAGAGCTCGGCTTTGGCTCTGACGCGGACGCGATGCTCGTTTATCTAAGTGATGACGAAGCAGCTCAAGCAAAGGCTGAGCAGATAACGGCAAGCCTGCTTAGCTTGGTGCGGGATTCCTTGATGAACTTCGAGCTAGATCTCGACCTTCGTCCTGAGGGAAAGAGCGGTGTTCGGGTCCGCTCGTTGCAGAGCTACCGCGCATACTACGAGAAGTGGTCGGACACATGGGAGCACCAAGCCCTGCTTCGGGCCCGAATCATGACCGGTTCCGAGCAGCTAAGAGAAGAGTTTCAGGAACTGATAAGGCCCTATCGCTACCCCGAGGCTCTCTCTCAGAAGCAACT
>JALQTQ010000503.1 GCA_023263995.1 Akkermansiaceae bacterium
TATCGTCAAGTTCGCGGTCGAGCTTGTCCTCGATCAGGTCAACAATCGGGGTATCATCAAATTCGTTGGGCGATTCAGGAAGATCTTCGCCCCGGTGGAGCCGCTCGAGCATGGTGGCAAACATCACTGCTCCCGCGGTCTCCTCATCTTCCTCGGAACAGCTTCCAAACCAACGATTCCCCTGAAGACGCAAGGTGGTCCGGTGAACCTTGCCCTGGTCTTCGACACGACCCTGAATGAAGAGATGGTTGCCGAAAATCTGAGTCACCGCACCTTCGTCCTGCAGAGCCTCTCCCCGTTTTCGAGCAGCTTCGGGAAAGCTGTTCAAAAAATTCAGAGTCGCTCGGTCCGGGTTTAGCGCGGTCATGTTTGTGGCCATACTATCGCAAGTCTTGGAATGAATTCGGCCGTGCCAATCCCCAGAAAGCGGGTGGAACAACGGCGGAGACCGATCCTAAGGGCAACTACCTCATTTGCGCAACAGAAAGCATCGATGAATTGAACGGGCGGACCGGACTCGGCTGAAAGAAACCTGTAATCTGGAATGTTAGAGGGGACGGAATTTCCACATCGGCAATGAAAACCCTGCACCCAAAAGCTCCGTTCTTCCTTCCGGGACTTGCGGTGGTCGGTGCTCTGGTGCTTGGCTTAGGAGTCGGCAGATACCTCATTCCCTCCACCGAAAGTCGGTCGGAAAGCGAAATCGCCAGCCGGATGAAGGGTGGCGGGACGCACGATGAAGTTTCCCCGAGGGAATCCGGCCAGACCTCCACGAAGAACCCATTGGCCCGCAAAGTCTCACGTCGACCCGAGGACACGAAGGAAGAACAACGCACCGCCCTCGCCACGATCCTGAACGAAGGTAGTCCACTGCAACGCACCCGCGACCTGCTCTCCTTCATCGACAGTCTCGACAACCAAGGGATCGCAGAGG
>JALQTQ010000504.1 GCA_023263995.1 Akkermansiaceae bacterium
AGCTACTCGTCAGCCTATCCTCGACGCTGCTGGCAACCAGGTCCCTTGGACAGGTACTGTTGTTGCTGACGCGACTATCACTGGCGGTGCTGCGACTATCGTCGTATCAGGTGCAGCGATCTACGAGGCCAATGGTCAGTACAACAACGTCACAGCAGCTCCTGTTGCGACCAACGTTGTAACTATCCTTGGTGCTGCTTCAACTCTGTACCAGCCCAACCTCTTCTACACGAAGCAGGCATTCGGCGTAGGTACTGTGAAGCTGCCTAAGCTCTACAGCACTGACACAATCGCTACTACTAGCGATGGCTTCTCGATCCGCGTATCTAAGTACGCAGACGGTGACGCTAACACGCAGAAGATTCGTTTCGACTTACTTCCTGCGTACGCATGCTTCAACCCGCTCTTCGCGGGCCAGGGCTTCGGTGTATAAACACTGATATGAGGAGGGGGGCTTCGGCCCCCTTTTCGCTTATGGCAAAACCAAGCAAAGGCAAGGCAAAAGTAAAGGTCACCGCATCAGGCAAGAAGGTCTCCTACGGGCAGGCTGGTGAGGCTAAGGGCGGAGGTCCTCGTGTACGTCCTGGTACTAGCAAGGGCGACTCTTACTGCGCTAGATCACTGGGTATCAAGAAGCGTCTGCCTAAAGAAAAGCAGAACGATCCCAATACTCCAAACAACCTAAGCAGAAAGCGCTGGAAGTGTAAGGGCGCCAAGTCGATGAGGGCTAAGTATGAGTGACGGTCTATACGCTAACATCCACAAGAAGAAAAAGCGCCAAAAGCGCCAAAAGGCTGAGGGACGCAAAGTAGAGAGGACTCGATCCCCAGGCGACCCAGGAGCACCAACACAAGCAGCATTTAAAAAGGCTGCAAGAACAGCTAAGGGAGCAACGTACGAATAATGGCTACTGTCGCTCAAGT
>JALQTQ010000505.1 GCA_023263995.1 Akkermansiaceae bacterium
TCCTGAGGCCACAACAACCCCGTGGCACAACCTCTCGTCGGCAGAGGTAATCGACACGCTCCAAACAAACGTCGATGCAGGACTGAGCGACACGGAGTCCGAGGCTCGTTTTCGACGTTGGGGGCCAAACGCTCTTCCCGACTCAGCGACCACCCCGATCTGGCGACAAATCGGAAGAGAGTTTGCAAACCCTCTGACCGCCGTGTTGGCGGTTGCCGTGGGGCTCACGGTCTATCTCGGTGACTACGTCGATTCGGTAGTGATTGCCAGCGTGATTGTCATCAACGCGCTCATTGGTTTCGCCCAGGAGTACCGAGCCGAATCAGCGCTGCGGGCCGTGTCCCAGCTCCTCACCCCAACCTGCGTTGTCATTAGAGACGGTCACCCGATGACGGTGCCGTCGACCGAGCTCACGGTCGGTGACCTAGTCGTGATCAGTGCAGGCGAGCGAATACCCGCGGACCTCAGGCTAATCACATCAGAGTCACTCGAAGTCGACGAATCAGCACTCACCGGTGAATCCGTTCCCGTGCCCAAAGCGACCTCCCCGGTGGCGAAGGGCGCCCCTTTAGCCGAGAGGTGGTCGATGGCCTACGCCGGAACGGTCGCCACCAGAGGAAGTGGACGCGGAGTCGTGGTGGCCATCGGAACCGACACCGAACTGGGCCGCATCGGCCAGATGATGCGTCGGGTCGGTCGACTCCGCACACCTCTCACTCGCCGGCTCGACCGCCTCGCCACTCAAATCACTGTCGCGGTCCTTGCCGTGTCCATCATTATCCTGGGCTGGGGCATGGTCGCCAGGGAGTGGGAATTCGATTTCCTCTTCGTCGCGGTCGTGGGCCTCGCGGTGGGCGCCATCCCCGAGGGGCTTCCCGCCGTGATTACTTTTGCCCTCGCCTCGAGCGCGAA
>JALQTQ010000506.1 GCA_023263995.1 Akkermansiaceae bacterium
TGGACGTCGAGGATGACCCACCTGAATAGTTGTTATCAAAGCTGAGAGTGTAAGTTGCGCGCTCCCATTTGGCATACATTGTGAAATCTGCGGTGTTCGGGTGAGCGTAGGGGAAGGAAACAACCGAGCCACCATCGGTCGCCGACCAGCCGACAAAGTGATATCCGGCTCGGGTGGGGGGCGATGGAGCACTTAAATCCGCGCCATAGTTGACACTGCTGCTGCTCACTGAGCTTCCGCCGTTTGAATTCCAAGTGACTGTATAAGAGCTGAGGGTCCATTGGGCATACAACGTCAGCGAATTAGTGATGGTTACCGATTGCTGGTCTGAATAGTCAGTTCCTCCGCCACCAGCTACCGTGTCCCACCCGGCGAAGGTGTACCCAGACCTAGTGAAGGTGTTTACATTTAGCGCGGTGGAACTACCTGAATTCACTAGCTGACTAGTGGTCGCTCCCGAGCCGCCATTTGGGTCAAACTCGACGCGCTCATATAGGGAGTACCGAACAATTACCGTTCCCGAACCGCCATGGCCACCGCTTCTTAACGTGGATGACCCCCCGTTTCCTGAGGCACCTCCACCCCCGGCACCGAGGTTTGCGACACCGGCCTGGCCGGCCGAATCTGCGTTCGCCGTGCTATCAGTCTTGGCACCACCGGCACCACCACCACCGACACCACCCACTCCTGGATCGCCAGCAGATACTGCCCCCGCGCCGGTGTTGATACCACCACCGCCACCGCCGGCATAGGTTACAGAGGCACCAGTGATCGTGAAAGCCCTACCAGCACCACCAGCACCACCGCTTTGGGTTGAAACATTCGACGCACCTCCCGCGGCCCCCGCGCCACCACCGCCAGATGCTACGGCCGACGCAATACCGCCTATCCCTCCGGCACCACCAACAT
>JALQTQ010000507.1 GCA_023263995.1 Akkermansiaceae bacterium
CAGTCGGCGGCGCGCCGACGGTTTCGGACGGGATGGTCTATGTGGTTGCACGCGACAGCTCGTCCTGGGCGTTGCGCGAGAGCGACGGCAAGGTGATCTGGCAGCTTGACGCGGCCCCCGGTCCCTCGGCAATGACGGGCGTTTCCGCACCTGCGGTCGGGGCCAAGTCGGTGATCTTCCCCTATGCGGGCGGGCAGTTGATCGCGGCGCTGAAAAAGGGCGGGCTGCAACTGTGGCAATCTTCGGTTCCGGGGCTGCGTCCGGGGCGGGGGTATGCGTCGGTGCGCGATGTGACGGGCGATCCGGTGATCATCGGCAACACGATCTATGCGGCGACCTCGGCGGGGAAGGTTTCGGCGATCGACCTGACCTCGGGTGAGCGCAAATGGACTGCAACCGAAGGCGCAACCGCGCCGGTGCAGGTTGCGGGCGGCTCGGTTTTCCTTGTGTCCGACGAGGCGCATCTGGTGCGGCTTGATGCGGCCACGGGCGAGGAAATCTGGTCGGTTGCGCTGCCCTATTATCTGAAAGACAAAATCAAGCGTCAGCAGGAAATCCACGCCCATCTGGGGCCGGTTCTCGCGGGGAACAAGCTGTTTGTGGCCTCGTCGGATGACCGGCTGCGGGTGTTCGACCCCAAGACCGGCGGGCTTTTGTCCGAGGCGGATTTGCCCGGCGGGGCGGCCACCAGCCCGGTTGTTGCGGGGGGGGCGCTTTATGTCCCGACCAATAACGGCAAGCTTCTGGCTTTCCGTTAAGGGCAAACCAGTGTAGAGGGGGCGGCTCGATTCTCTCGCCCGCACCCTATGGAGGCTGTCATGAGCTTTACTCTGGCCATTGTCGGCCGCCCGAATGTTGGCAAATCGACCCTGTTCAACCGACTGGTTGGCAAGCGTCTTGCGCTGGTC
>JALQTQ010000508.1 GCA_023263995.1 Akkermansiaceae bacterium
ATTTGATCGTTTCATTGAAGTTCTCATCTAGCTCAAACTTAACGAAGAAGTCAAGTACCTGCAAATATTTATTCACAAGAGTGTTCATGGCAGGCAAGTATTCTTTGATGATCTTCGTCTTGATACCTGTGTCTTTGAGCATCTCCATACATGCTTCATAGTACGTACGTTGATCCACCATCTCAAGCTTACGTTCACCAAGCGTGTCACGATCATCAACTAATGTTGCCAACGCTTCATTCGCTTTTGATACATCACCTTCCTTACCTTCTAGACCGGCGATGTCATTTTCGATAGCACTAATCTGTCTTTGAATCCTCGCGATCGACTGATTATTAGTGTGTATATCACTTTGCCTCTCTCGTATTTCGGCAAGTTCATCAGAGATCCGCTTAAGATTCGATTCCAGATCAGCCGACTTTGTAGCGGCATGGTCCATGCCTTGTTGTAGCTCTGCTGCTTTAGCCTTTGCAGCTTCGATCTTGGTGGTCTTAAGTCCCTCACTAATATCTTGGGAACACGACGGACAAACATCATTTCCTTCATAGAACTGCGCTTCTTTAACCAAGGACTTGATCTGCGTTTTGAACTCGGTTTGATACTCAAGGACTTTTGTTTTGTCGGCTGTGAGCTTTTCGAAACTTCTTTGGAGCGGCTCATGGCGGCTTTGTACTTCATTAGATAGCTCCTGATTCGTGTACTGTAATGCGGTAGCTTCTGCGTTAAGCTCAGTGATTTGAGCCTGTTTAGAACGAATCGACTCGTCATTGAGATCCGTGACTTCACGTATATACTTCCTCTGGAGATTGATCTTTTCCTTAATAAGATCGAGTTGGTAGTTTGCATCCTTTAGGTCCTCTTTCACTTTGGCAGCACGTTCCTTCAGGATGTTGTTCATCTT
>JALQTQ010000509.1 GCA_023263995.1 Akkermansiaceae bacterium
CCTTGCCATTTCCCGGCGGCAGGTATGGAGAGGAATTCCAGACCGTCGAAACGCGCTACTCCTTCGGAAGCCGCCACCCAAAGGTAGCCATCCGGGGTTTGGCCGACAGAACGGGCGATGTTTCCCGACAGTCCCTCATCTGACTTCCAGCTGCGCGCCAAAAACGGTGAGTGTTCTTTTCCTCTGAGAACCGAGGAAAAAACCAAAAGGAGGAAACAAACGCAGAGACGCACGATCTTTCGGGTATTGGTAGGCCAAAAGACGAGCAAGTGTCGAGGTGAGAGCGCTCGCAATTGAGTTTAACCGTAAGCGTCGGAAACACGCCCCCCGGTGGGATCTGGCGTGAGGCAGGGTCAGGCATTACCTTGTGTCAATGCCCACCCGGAAATCCACCAAGCCCTGGCCGGTCGCCGATACCGTCTTCGTCGAAGTCCAGATCGCCCACCCTTGCCAACGCCAGATGCATTTGATCTTCGAGAATGGAACTCGCCTGGTCATTGCCGACGACTCCCAGCTCCCGCTGGCTGCCGAGCTCATCATCGCCCTTCGCAAGATCGACCCCGCCCAACTCCAGCTTCTCCTCCAAGGGCTCGAGCCGGAACAGTCCGAGTCCCCCTCTGGAAACAGCGACGACGCACCGGAGGGGGACCAAAAGCCAAGCGAGCCAAAGAAGAAGGCAACCAAAGGTAAGAACCACAGCCGTCTCAAAGGCCTGGATCAACTCGAAGTCATCGAACAAACCATCTACCCCGACGACTACGAAGCCAACCAAGACCAGCTTGAACTCATCGGTCAGGAGCGTACCGAACAACTCGACTACCAACCCGGGCGGCTCATCAAACTGATCTCCATTCGCCCCAAATTTCGTTTTAAAAATGATCGCAACCAACCT
>JALQTQ010000050.1 GCA_023263995.1 Akkermansiaceae bacterium
GAAGTCCTCTCGCGACTGGGCATCGAACCCAAAACCATCAATCAACTGGTCAGCGAAGCGGTGGGTGGCACCACCGCCACCGAAATCATCGAGGGCACCCGACGCACCCCGGTGGTGGTGCGTTTCCCATCCGAAGCCCGCAGCGGGCCGGCCGCGCTTTCACAGCTCACCGTGAACAGCAAGTCCGGGCAACCCGTCCCCCTCGACTCTCTTGCCACCATCAAGGTGGTCGACGGTCCGAGCTCGATCAATCGGGAGGACGCCGAACGCAACATCGTCGTCGAAAGCAACGTTTCGGGGCGTGATGTCGTGGGATTCGTCAAGGAACTGCGCGACACCATCGCGGAAAAAGTCCCCCTGCCCCAAGGATACCGGGTGGAATTCGGGGGACAGTTCGAGAATGAAGCCCGCGCTGGTAAGAGCCTGATGGTGATCGTCCCGGCGGTGCTCTTGACCATTTTTCTCATCCTCTTCAGCACCTTCCAAAACACCCGGCAGGCCCTCCTCATTCTCCTTAACATTCCCTTCGCCCTCATCGGCGGTATCTTCGCCCTCTTCCTCTCGGGCTTCTACCTCTCGGTCCCCGCCTCCATCGGATTCATCGCCCTCCTCGGAACCGCGGTGATGAACGGAGTGGTCCTGATCTCCTACCTCAACCAACTGCGCGAGGAATCCTCGCTGGGAATCGAGGCAGCCGTCCGCACCGGGGCTCAACGCCGCTTCCGACCGGTCATGATGACCGCCCTCCTCACTGTCATCGGCCTCGTTCCCATCCTTTTTGCGAGCGGGCCAGGTTCGGAAATCCAAAAGCCGCTGGCCGCGGTGGTGGTGGGAGGCACGGTCACTTCCACCGCCCTCACTCTGCTCTTGCTACCCGCCCTCTACGCCAGCCTGGAATCACGCATGAAAGACCGCTTCGCCGTCTGACCGCCAAAATCGCCCCCTCCTACCAAGCGAAGAGCTCCATCGGGGAAACTTCTTTTCAAAAACTCCGCCGTGACTCTCCCCCCCAAAACGGTAAAAACAGGGATGACTCCTTCCGCCCGGCCTCGCTCAAAAGCAGGAAAACTCGAGTTTTCATCGACATCTCTTTTATGGCTTCATCTGATCACAAGCCTGCTCCTGATCACGGGACCGGCAAAGGGTGCCGAGCTCATCGCGATCAAGAATTGCGAGCTGGTAAGAACGGATTGGGCGGATGGGGACAGCTTCCTGGTACGATCGCCCCAACGCGGGGAATTCACCGTTCGCCTCTACGGAGCCGATTGCATGGAGTGGCACGTCACCGACCCCACAGACGAGAGACGGCTCCGCGAGCAAAGGCGTTATTTCGGCATCACCTACGCCCGGGAAGAGACTCTCGCTTCGATCCAGCTGGCGAAAGGATTTGGGAAAGCGGCCGGCGAGGAGGTCGTCGCGTTGCTTTCAAAGCCCTTCACCGTCTACACCGCCTTCGCTGATGCCCGGGGGTCTGGCAAACACAAACGCTCATACGGATTCGTCATCACCAGTGAGGGTCAAGACTTGGCAGCTGTTCTCGTCTCAAAAGGATTCGCCCGTGCCGTCGGGGTGGCCAGAACCACCTACGACGGCCGCTCTCAAGCCGAATATAAGGAACACCTCCGAGATTTGGAGCTCAGAGCCGCCAGCCGCAGCCTCGGAATCTGGGCCGAGACCAACTGGGAAAGCCTTCCCAATGAGCGTCGACAACAACGTGATGAAGACCGGGAAGCAGAGCTGGCGTTCGACAATCGAAACTTCAAAAGCGACGAAAAAGTCAATCCCAATAACGCCACTCGGGACGACCTGATGCGTCTCCCCGGCATCGGGGAAGTGCTTGCCAATGGAATCATCGAAGGCCGCCCCTACAAGCGAATCGAAGACCTCCTGCAGGTTCCGCGGATCGGACCCGATACCCTTGAGAAGATCAAACCTCATTTGGAACTTCCCTCCGCTGATTGATTCTTGGAACCCCAGGGCTCACCAAGAGATTTGAGCCATGACTTGGTTTGACTTCGCACCGCTCTTCGTCTTGCGCTCAGCGGAGAAATAAGCTCGCAAGCGACTGGTGTCAGCAGAGATGAGCCCTCGACGCATGGGAAAGAACCCTGCAACCAACTGCGGTGCTGTATGACGAAAATTGTGCGAAAGCGATCAATGCGGGAGGCGTGACATCGCGGCCGCTCGGAGGCGGAAGCGATCGCAGGACCGGATGGTCTGTCAGGGTTGTCACATTGGTCGCTTGTTCGGGTGCAACTTTGACCGGTGGAAAAGGATTCGTTGGGCTGGAATAAAAAGTTTGCACGCGATGGCCGGGCTGATAAGCTCGCACCATGAAACAACAGGCGGGGACTTTCTGCGGTTGGGGTCATTGTTTTATGATCATTGGCGCTTTGCTGACCTCCTCCCTGCAGGCCGTCCGGGTGACTCCCGCTGTGGTCGAAGTGCCCATTGTTCAACAGGAAGAGTCGGTCATCGAACTCGGGACTGATCTTGCAGATGGGATGTCCTGGGAGGCGACCAGTGACCAGCCCTTCGTCTCGATTGAAACGCCAACAGGAACCGCTCCGGGGAAAATCAAGTTGAGGGTCGACCAGGCCGCGCTCGGAACCTTTCTGGCGGGGCAGGACCAGTGGACCGCAGCCACCGTGACCGTGCGGTCGGGTGGTGATGTGACCACCGTTCCGGTGAGGCTGGAGGAGAATCCCTACCATCCTGACGAATTTTTCCATTCCGGGGATCCCGAGGCGATTCATTTCTATCATTTTGGCGGTGGCGGGGCTTCCCATCTCGTCCGAATGCTTGTGCCCAGTGGATTGATCTCAGCAGTCGTTGAGGTGGATGGCAGTGACCTTGTGCGCCGCTTGCATTTCGACCTGCAGGGAGGACGGATCTTTTTGAGAAACGAGAACCCTTCGGAAGTCTCTCGGCTGACATATGCCGTCTTTGATGCTGAGACTCTCGTGAAGGAAAAGAACCTGGCCCTTCCACCCGATACCGGACTTGTCGCGGCGGGCAATGGTTTTCTCCTGCTTTCCGCCGGGAGGGAATCGGGAATCGCCGGGGTCGGGGGCGTTGGGGACCTTGTGACCTACGATGAAGCGAATGAGTCAGTCATCGCGGTGTTGAAAGACAAACGGGGAGGGTCACTCAGAAGCTTGGGGCTAAAAGTTCTCCGCTATCAAGCGGAAGAGGGTGGCGGCAACGAGATTCTCCTGGCTGATATTACCCCTCAGGATCCGGGAAATTATGAGATCTATCGAATCGAGCGGAATCGAGTGACGCTTGAGACGTCGAACCCCCATTTTGACACCATCACCGGACAGGGGTCTTTTGGGGGGGGTGAGGCCTTTGTGAGTCGCGACGGCGAGAGGATTTTCGCCGGAGAAGTGGCCATTGAAAGACGGACCGGAAACATCGTCAACGTCATCGAATCGGTCGAGGGTGCCACCGGCCTCGTCGATGTCGACCGAAGCGGTCAGATCGCCCTGACTTGGAGTGATCTCTCCTATGTCGATTCCGGAGTCGTCATCGAGGATCCCCGTCTGGGAACCTTTTCCGGTTTTGATCCGGGATTCTTTTCCAACGATGACCGATACCTGATCCGGTATTTTCCGGGGGCCGCCAAGGAGCTTCGGATTTTTGAGCTCGCTTCGCTGGCCCAGGTTCCGGTGCCGATCCCGGCACCCGGACAACGGCTGTCTGATGACACGCCCTGGTTTTCCGTTCCCGCTGTCGCGGGAGCGAGTTCCTATCGTCTTCAGGTGAGACATCCATTTAATGGGGTTTCGGTGGAGCTCGAATCAGACACCCCGGAATTCCAGCTCGTGGATCCCCTGCCACGGGGCTACCGCTACCAGTGGCAGATCGATGTGGTGACGCCTGATAAAGTGGTGCCGGGTATTCCAAATTTCTTTGAGGTTCGGATTGCCGTTGCTGATACGCTTCCTTTTGGCCTTTCCGGCGCAAGCGATGATCTCCTGGTCTCTGCGATTGGTTCGCGAAGCGCGCAACTCGCTGAAGTGACTTCCGGCAACCGCTTTTCGAGCGCGACCCGGTTGGCGACCTTTGGCGAGGAAGCGGATCGCATTTTCGGCCAGCCCAGCGCCCGCGCGGGAGGGAAGCTTTACCTCAAGGACGCCGGTAACAACGGCGGGGTCCTGATCTACAAGGAGGAGGCCGACCATACCCTTGCCTTTGCGGGGCGGGTGCCCAACCCGCGCGGGGATCCGGGCACGTTCTTTGGCTCCATTCTCAGGGCATCCGGCGATCTTCTTTTCGTAGCGACAGCGGCGGGCCCCCGGGAGAACCCAGTAGTCGAGGTCTACCGGACCCGGCCCAGGACGATTCATGAGACCACGATTGCACTCCCCGACTTCGGGGATGATCCTTTCGTTGCGCTCAATGAGATGGACCTCCAGGTTTCCGGGGATGTTCTCACCGTGACCCTTCGTCGCCTTGACGACCAGAATGAGGTGATTCCCATCCTGCTGGTCTATCATCGCCTGCCCGGAACCGGTGAATGGCAGCTGGACCAAACGGTCATGGGAGCAGCACAGAACAAATTCTGGACCAGTTGCGACGGCAGGAGGCTGGCTGTTCTCGAACAGAACCTGCAGCATGGTCGCTTCGGCTTCGACCAAAGCACCCTGACAATTTACGAGCGGGATTCCGATGATCTTTGGTCAACGGTCGACCGTCTGGGAAGCGACAGCGGGGAACTGCCAACCCATCTCATTTCCCAGCCGATTCTCATCCGGAATTCCGTCATCACCCTTCTGGACCGGAGGGGTCTCTTGTTGATCCGGGAACACGAGGGGGAATGGTTTCCATCGGCCACGCTCGATGACCCGCTTCTCCGGAAACGGAGTTCTCTTGTTCGCGAAGTGAATGGGAATCTCCTTTCCCAGTTCGATTCCGCTAACGGTCGGATCACCACCCTGACTCCCGGAGTATTTCCCACCGATGGCGAGCCCTCCTTTCTCAGTCGGCTTCCCACCCAGGCTCTCGCGGGAGCTCTCTTTGAGTCGGTGGTCCTGATCGAAGGGGACTCCCTGGTGCTTGAGAGCGGGCCCGGTTGGCTTTCGCTGGAGTCGCTGGGCGATGGTGCCTATCGCTTGTTCGGACAGGCCCCGGCTGCCACTGAAGTGAATACCGTCCGGCTTCGGGCGGAGGGGGCTGAGGGCAGGGCTGCCTTCCAAGTTTTGGATCTGGAAGTGATGGTCAATCCCACCCCGATTGAGATCAGCCTCTCCGATTCCGCGGATCCGGAGGTGATTGAAGGGGACACCATCACCCTGACAGCATTGGTTGAAGGTGAAGAGCCCTTGCACCTGCAGTGGCTGAAGGATGGCGAGCCGATTGAGGGAGAAACCTTTCCCGCTCTCGATCTCGTGGGAACCGCAGCGATTCATGGGTCCGTGTTTTCCCTTCGGGTCACCAATGTCGGGGGAACCGTCACTTCGGATCCCATTCGGGTTGAGACCATTCCCGCAACCCGTTTTGGGACTGCTTGGACCATGGAGCGAGCCGACAAGGGAGGGCGGAACTTCATTCCGGCCGCGCTTGGCTCGGGGAATGTGATCCCGACCTGGAGCAAGAAGCTTGCCGCCACCTCATCGGTTCTTTCGGGCGGCAAGGTCTATCTTTCCGGAGTCGATTCCACCAATGATGTTCTTTCCCTTTCCCTTGAGAACGGCGATGAGCTTTGGCGCTTTTCCGGCAATCGCAATGAAGTGAGCACGCCGCCTGCCTTGAGTCGTAGCGGGCTGCATGTGACGGTGCAAAACACGACCTCGACGCTTGCTCGGGCAATTGCTCTCGATCGGTCAGACGGGCAGGTCTTGTGGAGCAACAGTCTGGCTAGCGGGTCACGTGGATTCCCGACCGTTGATGCCTACCATCCGGTTGTCGCCGGTGAGCGGGTCTGGTTCCCGGTCGGCGAACAGGGACTTCAAAGCTGGGAACTTGACGGAAGGAACTTCCGACGACTCACTCCAATTGACCCAGGAGCCCTTTCTCTCTTTTCAGGGGACTTGGGTTACGTCGTTCTCGATGATTTTGAAACGGTCAGCCCTTTCACCCTGGATGGAATTGCCCTTGGTAGATCCCATGATTTCCGGACCACGGTTGGAGATCTCAGGCGGAAGCCCGCCGCCATCGACGGATCGCGCCTCTTCGTGTGCGGTGACGAAGGGATTGAAGCGATCAACGTGGTTTCAAGGCGGCGCCTTTGGTCTGCCAGTCCGCTGCTTCATCCCGGCCAGATTTCAGGCGAATATGAAGAGCTGGCGGTTTCGGGGAGTCACTTAGCGGTTGCCAATGTATCCACCGACCCTGATGAAGATCCCGTGACCGGGGAGTTCATTTCCCACGCCTTGGTGGAAGTTTTTGATCCCGGTAGCGGTGAAAAACTGGCCGTCCTTCCTCCCCTTGAGTCCCGTTCGGAATCACCCCGACCAGTGGCAATTGACCTTCTGTTGCTGAACGACAAGCTGATCACAAGTGCCCTTGGGGTGACTCGTATTTTCGATCTCGAAACCTTTGAACTGACGGGGGAGATCCCGGTGTCCGGTGATCTGATATTCGGGGAAGGTCACCTTCTGATCCGTCATCCAGGCGACGATGGTTCACCGGCCTCACTGAACAGCTATCGCTTCAACACGATGCCAGTCCTTACACTCGGCGACCAATCCTACCAGGAAGACGACCCTGCGGTTCGGATCAACCTGATTGAGTTCGCCTTCGACGAAGAAACAGAAGCAGGGGACCTGGTCTTCTCGATCGAAGAAGATGGCAGCGGCGGAATAGCCACCGTTTCCCTTGAGGACGACTCCTTGTTGCAGATCGTCCCGGAACAAGACCAATTCGGAACCTTCGAGCTCGCGATCCGGGTGGCCGACGAGGATGGAGGAGAAGCCACCCGACAAATCACTGTCGAGATCGTGTCCGTCAATGATTCCCCCGTTTTTTCCGGAAACCGACCTTTTCTCGTGACGGCTCCCGAGGACGGATCCGCGCAGGCTGTCGATTTTGGCCCCCTGGTCAGTGACGTCGATATCGGCGATCGTTTGACCTACACCATTGCTGAGGACCCGGACGCAGCGGTTCTCGCACAAGTGTCGGTCGGTCCGGCAACCGGAGTCCTGGCGATCGAGTATGCCCTCTACCGCTCGGGAGAGGTGGATCTCGAAATCGTGGCCACCGATCTGGCCGGCGAGGCGGTAACGATTCCCGTTCACATCTCGGTGCCTCCCTTGCCGGAACCGAAGTTGATCCCGGCCGGGCAGGGAGGGGTGAAGGACTCCATCTCCTTGAATCCCCAGACCGGACTTTTCGAGCAACGCCTCACCATCACCAACGAGGCGGCCCGTGCCATTGGAGGATTCACGCTCAGCATCCGGGGCCTCACGGATGGCTACGAAGTCTATCAGAATGAAGCGGGTGAGATCGTTTATGGATCACCCATGGGGGCTGGGGAATCGGTCACCATGGTTCTGGAATACTATTCCCAGATTTCCGGTAAGGTTCCCACTCCGGAGCTGGAGGTCGCCACTATTCTTCCCGAACCATTGGTCGAGGCCGGAGAGCTGGGGGTCGGAATCGAGAAGGTCAAGCGTCTGGAAGATGGTTCCATTTTGCTCGAATTTCCTTCGGACGCGGGGGCGAGATACCTCATTCAGTATTCCCTTGAGATGAACAAGTGGTTCAACTCCCCGGTTCCGGTGAACGGAAAGAATGGAACGACCCAGTGGCTGGACCAGGGCCTGCCACGGACCAATTGTCATCCCTCGGAATGTCCGAGCCGCTTTTACCGGGTCCTTAAAATCGAGACCGAGGGCTGAATCAAAGACTTTTAAGCAATGAAAACAGGATCCGTTACACGACTTCTAGGAGCTCTCACCGTTTTCCCTCTTCACGCGGGTGAGGATGCTCTTTGGGCGTCAAAAATGCTTCGGGAGAGAGACCTTACTGCCATTCAGCAGGACTCTGCAGAGGCACTTTTCGAACGCAGCCCGTTGGCCAATGCGGATCGCTGGCTCCTCAGGATCTCACCGGGGCTTTCCTTTCAACGCTTTGGAAAGATCTCGGCTGATGGCCGTGGGTTTCTTTCCTCCCTTTCGGTTCCCAGGCTCTTCAACTCCGGCCCGCCCAACCTCCCGCAGGTGGGGTCACCGACCGCCTTCGATGATCGGACCTACGACGACGGCTTTGTCAATCGAACCGGACCCACCGGCGATACCGGTCGGACCTGGTTTTGGGGATACGATCGAGCGCGCCAGGTTGATGGAAGCGGAAATCTCGTGATGACCGCCAGGGGGAGCAGAAGTGACTATCGCGAAGGCTATCAGGACCTTGGAGGAAGCGGTTTCAGCGACACCCTGCAAGGACTGGCTTCGAGATTGGACTTGTCGCTGGCACCCCCCGGTCACTTGCATCTCCCATTCGATGAATTTTTGGTTTCCATTGCTTTCTTTCATGACGAAGCGGGAAGGGATTTCCTGTCCTTTGTCGGTGAGCAGGCCCTGGATCATATTCGCCTTGAAACGCGCGATACTTATCAAACGTCCGGCCTGATTCTTCCGCAACCCGGTTACCGGGGAAATCCTGTCGGCCCGGGGATCACCTTGCCCAACATTCCGCTGACGCGGGAGGAGTCCGAAGTGATTGAGAATTCCGAGTCTGCTCGAATCGAGAGTCAGGTGTCTCTCAATTTCGAGCTCGACAGTTTTTCCCTGTCTCTCGGGCCCACTTTTTCCGGGCCATATGATGAAGACTGGCAGTGGAAGCTTTCGACCGGTCCGACTCTGAATTTTTACCAATACCGGCTCCGTCAGCGGGAACAAATCCACGCGACGGTGGATGGGCAACGAATGGCGGTGGGGAATGGATATCGTGATTCCAAATCGGGAAACGAACTGGGGATCGGGATATTTCTTCGGGGGACCATTGCCCGTCGGCTGACCGAGCAATGGACTTTAGAAACCTATCTACAGGGTGAGTTTGCGGAGTCCTTCCGAGTCTCGAATGGAGTATCCTCTTTCCAGGTGGACCCCTCGGGTTACTCGGTGGGGCTTGCGACGCGGTTTACTTTTTGAGGCGAACTTCCCCGAAAGGCCAGAAGTCCGCCTTGCAAGACCGACCGGGTTTGACTCTCGGCGTCATCCGGACACTTCCGCTCCCGCGATAGTTGACTCGGGACGACTCCAGGGGAAGGCGTTCGCAGGCCCCGATCACAAAAGGGGGGAGATGATCCTCATCGAGCCCATCTCGGAAGTCGGGCAGAAAAGCATTGGGGTGTTACGATCAAGATCAACAAAGGATGCGGCCGTGCCGAAGTCGCGAGCAACTCGGTATCACCACCGAGTGTTATCAGTCCGGCAGGCTCCGAGCCGCTGGCATTGCAGACCGACGGCCTTTGTGCAAAGCTCTCGCAGCGGTGAAATCGGCAGTCCTTGAAAAAATCCTCTCCCGGCTTGACCAAATCGATCCAGGGGAAGTGCAGTCTCTGCTGTCGCGCTTGGTCCGGGAGAAAGGATTTCTGCAGAAGGTCTTCGAAGCGCTCCAAGAGGGCGTCTTGCTTCTCGACAGCTCGGGCGGCATCAGCTTCATCAACCATGCCGGTTGTCGCTTTTTTGGGACCACCCCCGAGGAGGCCCAGGGGCGTCCGCTCGACCAAGTGGTCCGCGGTGTCGACTGGCGGTCACTCATGGAAAGCTCCCGGCGCACGGTCAGCCGGGACCTTGAGGTCTTTTACCCGGAAAACCGCTACCTCAATTTTTATCTATCTCCGGTGGCCGAAGAAGGAGAAGGCGACCTCGGGCATGTCATGCTGGTCCGGGACGTCACTCGCTCTCGCGAGGAAGCCGAGCGGGAACTCGAATCCGAAAAACTCAACGCCCTCACCCTGCTGGCTGCCGGGGTGGCCCACGAAATCGGTAACCCCCTCAATTCGCTTTCCCTCCACCTCCAACTCCTCGAACGGCGCATCCGCAGCCTACCGGAGGGCGACCAGGCACCACTCCAGGAACACCTCGGCACCGCCCGCACGGAAATCACCCGACTCGATATCATCCTCAAACAGTTCCTGCAGGCCATGCGTCCCACCAAACCGGAGCGCGAACCCAGTAATCTCCACACCCTGCTGGAAGAATGCCTCCTCTCCCTCAGCCCGGAACTCGAAAGTCGTAAGATCCCGGTCCAGCTCTTACTGGTCGACAACCTGCCCACCCTCGAACTCGACCCCACGCAGATCAAGCAGGCCCTCTACAACGTCATCCGCAACGCTTACCAAGCCCTCGGGCAAGACCGGGGCGAAATCGTCATCCGCTCCCATCTCACCGACTACGAGGTTTCCCTTTCCATTGCGGACAATGGCTCCGGCATCTCGCCCGAAGCCATGGGGGCGATGTTTGAACCCTTCCGCACCACCAAACCCGACGGCACCGGGCTGGGCATGCTCATTGTTCGACGCATCTTGCGTGAACACGGGGGAGAGCTCGAAGTGGAAAGCGAGGCAAACGTTGGCACCACCGTCACCCTCTACTTCCCACGCTCCGACAAAAAAGTCCGCCTTCTCGAAAACAGCATTCCCATTGAAGTTTAAGCCTTCTCACCCGTGAAAACCCTCCTGATCGTCGACGACGAAAAGCCCACCCGCGACGCCCTCCGCATGGCGCTCGAGGACAGCTTTGATTGCTACATTGCCGCTGACCTCAAACAGGCCACCGAGGTCCTCAAGTCCGAGGATGTCGACCTTCTTCTCACCGACCTGCGCCTCGGTGGGGATTCAGGGATGGAAGTTCTCGATGCCGCCCTCGCCCTGCCCCACCCGCCCGTCGCGGTCATGATGACCGCTTACGGATCGGTCGATACCGCAGTGGAAGCAATGCGGCGGGGGGCCTGGCACTTCGTCACCAAACCCCTCAACCTCGACGAAGTCGAGCTTCTCCTCAAGAGGGCGATCCGCAACCGCACGCTGGAGACCGAGAACGTCAAACTTGCAGCCGAAAATGAAACCCTTCGTCAAAGCAAGGCCAAGGCCACCCACGGCCTCGAGCGACTGATCGGACGCTCTGCCCAGATGACCCGGGTGGCCGAAAAAATCGTTCAAATTGCCCCCACCCGGGCGACCGTCCTGATCGAGGGGGAATCCGGAACGGGTAAAGAGGTAGTGGCCCATGCCCTTCACGACCTCTCGGGACGACCCGGTGAGAAATTCGTCGCCGTGAACTGTGCCGCTCTCTCTTCTCAACTCCTTGAGAGCGAACTTTTTGGCCACGAAAAGGGAGCCTTCACCGGTGCCGCCCAACGTCGCGTGGGCCGCTTCGAACAAGCTCACGGAGGGACCCTGTTTCTCGACGAAATTGGGGAAATCGATAGCCAGACCCAGGTCAAACTCCTTCGGGCCCTCTCCGAACGCACCATCGAACGCGTGGGCTCCAACACCCCGGTCAAGGTCGACGTCCGCGTCATTGCGGCCACTAACCGCCACCTCGCCAGCATGGTCGAGGAAGGAAGCTTCCGCGAAGACCTCTACTTCCGCCTCAACGTCCTCGGCATCCACATGCCCCCGCTCCGCGAACGACGCGAGGACATCATCCTTCTCGCCAACTCCTTCCTCAGCGAGTTTGCCCGGGAAAACGGACGACCTGAGAAACCCTTCACCGAGGCCGCCCTCGCCCGTCTCCGCTCCTACCCATGGCCCGGGAACGTCCGCGAACTCCGCACCGCGGTGGAACATGCCGTGGTCATGTCCAACCAAAATGTCCTGGACCTCCAGCACTTGCCCGATTTTCTCTCCGGTGGCAGTCCGATGATCGAGAGCTCCTCGGCCAAAAACTCCCTTGCCCCAAACGAGGAATTTAACTTGCATGCCCTCGAACAGCACGCCATTCAAGGGGCCTTGCGTCGCACCGACGGAAACCGGACCAAAGCAGCCGAACTCCTCGGAATCAGTCGGCGCACCCTTCAACGAAAACTTCGCGACTCTCCGCTCCCCGGACCATAAGCACCATGATTGATCCCAATAAAGTCGGCGGCACGGACGCGGCCGTCCTCATTCGTCGCCTCCTCTTTTTCATCATCCTTTTCGGACTGGTCTTCTACTACCTCGTTCTCAATTTCCGGGGCCTGACCGACCCCAACGGCATGGAACAAGCCCAGATCGGTCGGGAAATCGCCCGGGGCAACGGGGCCAGCACCAAGGTGATCCGACCCGCCGCCATCTGGCAGGCCCAAAAAATCGAAAAAGCCGAAATCAACCTCGACGGCTTCTACGACACCTACCACTCACCCCTCAATCCCTACATCTACGGCGCCATTCTCGCTGCGGTAGACGGAGGCGATTTCGAGAAATACCAGATCAGGGACAACAAAGGAAAAGAAAACGCCAACACAATCTACCGTCTTGACCAGGTCATCTCCGCAGTCGCGATCATCTTTTTCCTCATTGCCGTGGGCATCAACTACCTCCTGATCTCGAGAATTTTCGACGTCCGCATCGCCGGGGTGACAGCCCTCCTCATGATCCTTTCTGATCTGATGTGGAAGTTCACCCAGACCGGGCTCCCGCAGATGCTCATGCTGATGCTCTTTTCCTGCGCGCTTTTCTTCATCTATCAGGCCGTCGAGTCCTCGCAGGAAAATCGCCTGACCTTGGGCACGGTGGCCATCGCTGCGGTCTTCTTGGCTCTCCTTGCCCTGGCCCACTGGCTGACCATCTGGATCTCCCTCGGCTTCGTTCTCTACGCCGCCTTCTTCCTCCGACCCAAAGGCGTGGGAGGGCTTGTTACCCTCGGGATTCTCCTTCTCTTCAGCGCCTACTTCATGTTGAAGAATATGGAATGGACTGGCACCCCAGGAGGCACTGCTTTCCTAACTCTCTACGGCGGCCTCACCGAGTCACAGGAATCGATCATGAGGACGAGCGATCCCTCGGACCAAACCTATCGCATCCTCTACAACCTAAAATCGCTCTTGGTCAATCTCTCCACCACCCTGCTGCGCCAAACCAGCAACCTCTACACCAACTTTGGTTCAATCGTGGTGGCTCCCCTTTTCTTTTTCTCTCTCCTCCATCCCTTCCGACGCCCGTCGATCGCCAACTTTCGCTGGGTGATCCTGATGATGTGGATCATGGGGGCTCTTGGCATGGCCCTCTTCGGCCTTTCGGACAAAGCCACCGACCCCAACCAGCTTCATATCCTCTTCGCCCCGATCATGGCCGCCTACGGCCTGGCCTTCGTCTCGATCCTCTGGAGTCGGCTCGAACTGCCCGCCTCCAGCGCCCTGATGCGGGTCGGCCACTTCTACTTGGTTGTGATCATCAGTGCGGGCCCTTTGATTCTCACAGTGCCCCGCTCGATCGATGATGCCATGGCGGCCCAAAAGCGAGGCGGGATGACCGTTTGGCCCCCTTACTGGCCTCCCATCCTCAACCGCACCCTTCACGACGCCACTGAGGAGACCGATGTCATTTTCACCGACCAACCCGAGGCCGTGGCGTGGTATGGCGATCGCGTATCGATCTGGTTGCCCCGCCGGATCGGAGAGTTCGAGGACCTCGAACAATTGGTCGAAGACCAACAATTGGAAACAGCCGGCATTCTTCTCACTCCCTCCTCGCTGTCCAACGACGCGCTTTATCGTGTTCGCGGATTCGGAGCGGACGAGGAATTCGCCGCGATGATGCTCGACGGAGCGACCTGGTCCGCCACCGGAGGCGCAATCGGGATCGGCAACCTTTCCGGAACCACTCCGGCTCTTTCCAAAGTGAGGGCTGCCTATCCGGTGGTTTCCCCGCTCTTCGCAGGTCGCGTCACCTTCTACTCCAAAAAGCCGATCATCGCGCGATAGTCCTTCTGTCTCCTGGCCCTCTTACAATGCCCGCCAAAAAGAAAGCCACCCCGCCTCCGGTCGCCGACTCATTTGAGGAGGCCGCCGACGAATTGGAAGAAATCACCCGACGACTTGAAGAGGAACCGTCCTCTCTCGACCAACTCCTGGCAGACTTTGAAAGAGGGCAGGCCCTCTTGAGCTATTGTCAAAACGCCTTACGTTCGGCCCGGGAGCGTCTCGAACTCGTCGAAGCCGATCTCCCTCTCGATCCCGACCACGAAGACCCCAGTCCTTCTTACAAGCCTGATTCCTCCGACCCAGACGACGATGTCCGCCTCTTCTAAAACGCCCCTGCTTGAGCAAATCAAGTCTCCCAACGACCTGGACAAGCTGGAGGCAGCCGTCCTGCCTGACCTTGCTGCCGAAATTCGTGACACCCTGATCAATTCGCTCGCCAATACCGGAGGCCATCTCGGCCCCAATCTCGGGGTAGTTGAACTCACCATCGCGCTCCACCGCGTCTTTGACTCACCACGTGACAAGTTCCTTTTCGATGTCTCCCACCAGGGATACGTGCACAAGATGCTGACTGGTCGGGCCGACAAGATCGATACCATCCGCCAGTATGAGGGCCTGAACGGATTTCTCCTTCGCACCGAGTCCGAACACGACTGCTACGGAGCTGGTCACGCCGGCACCGCCCTTTCGGCAGCCCTCGGCATGGCCTCGGCCCGCGATCTCACCGGCGATGACCACCACGTCGTGGCGGTGGCGGGCGATGCCGCTTTCACCTGCGGTCCCACTCTCGAGGCCCTCAACAACGTGGCTGAGACAACCAAGCGCTTCATCGTCGTCCTGAACGATAACGAATGGTCGATTGACAAGAACGTGGGAGCGATCGCGAAATATTTCAATACTCTGCAAACCCACCCGGCCTACAACGGCATCCGTTCCCGTACCGCCTCGCTCGTCGAAAAGGTAGCTGGCCCCGGTGCCCGCAAGTTCGTTCACAAGATCGAGCGCAACGCCAAGAACATGATCATGCCGAACGTCCTCTTCGAGAAGTTCGGCCTCCGCTACTTCGGGCCGATCGACGGCCACGACCTGCCCTCGCTGATCAAAACCCTCGAGCACCTCAAGGAACAGGACGAACCCGTCATTCTCCATATCATCACCGAAAAGGGACGCGGCTACCAGCCCGCCCTCGAAAAACCCGGGAAGTTCCACGGCCTCGGCCCCTACAACGTCGAAGACGGGTCCACTGCTTCGGGCGCCCCCACCTTCTCCGAACTCTTCGGTCGGGCGATCACCGACTTCGCCAAAAAAGACCCAAAAATCACGGCCATCACCGCAGCGATGCCCGGCGGCACCAAACTCGAGACCTTCAAAAAGGAAATTCCCGAACGCTACTTCGATGTCGGGATCGCCGAGGAACATGCCGCCCTCTTCGCGTGTGGGCACGCCACCCGCGGCCTCAAGCCTTTCCTCGCCATTTATTCCACCTTCATGCAGCGAGCCTACGATATGATCATTCACGACATGGCCCTGCAGGAACTCCCCGTTCGCCTCTGCATGGATCGCGGCGGCCTCTCAGGTGACGACGGCCCGACCCACCACGGCCTCTTCGACATCGGCTACCTCCGCCATGTCCCCGGCCTCGTCCACATGCAGCCGAAAGACGAAGACGAGTTCATCGACATGCTCTGGACGATGGCCAACCACAGCGACGGCCCGATCGCCATCCGCTACCCTCGTGGCAACGGACCCGGCACCAAAATCAAAGACGAACCCGCACTCCTCACTATCGGGGAGGCCGAGGTGATCCAAGAAGGCACGGAAATCTGCCTCATCCCCCTCGGCACCATGATGGAACTGGCCCTCGAAGCCAAACAGGAACTCGAAGAGCGGGGCCACAGCGTAACCCTGATCAATCCCCGCTGGATCAAGCCGCTCGACTCACGCACCATCACCAAATACGCGGCCCAGGCCAAGGTGGTCTGCACTTTCGAGGACCACGTCCTCTACAACGGTTTCGGCCTCTCCATCATCGAACTCCTCCACGACAAGCTGATCAGCACCCCGGTAGAACGGATCGGCTGGCCCGATGCATTTGTGGAGCACGGCAAACCGGAAATCCTTCGCGAGAAGCACGGGCTCACCGCGCGGCATGCGGTGGAGAAGATTCTTCCCCACCTTGAATCCTGAGACCATCCGCGAGGGATCTGTTCAGGAGTCCACCTTGAAGGCCCACAGGTGCTTGTCGCTGCGAAGAATCAGCATCCCCTCGGCATAGATTGGCGAGGCAATCAGAGATTCGCCGAGTGCACTCTCAGTCACTCGACCCAAGCCGTCTTTCTTCACCTCAGCCATAAAGACGGCCCCGTCCTCGCGCGGGATACACAGGGTGTTGCTCACCAAGATCGGAGAAGCGTAGTAAGTTTGCGCCGATTTGGGTAGCGCACCCTCCCAAAGCACCTCGCCGGTCCGGGCATCCAGACACATCACCTGTCCCCGATCGCGGCCGCGATCCA
>JALQTQ010000510.1 GCA_023263995.1 Akkermansiaceae bacterium
TGCGCGACCTCTTCATGGAAATCGTGGAGAAAGGCATTANTCGCNACGAGTGGGAGCGCACTCGAGGTAACCTGCAGGGCTCGAGCTCGCTGGCTTTAGAGAGTACTGACGCCCGGATGGTCCGATTGGGTCGCTCCGAATTGCACACCGGGGAGTTCGTCGACCGAGACGAAGCCCTGCGCCGACTAGACCTTGTTACGCTAGAGGACGTTCAGTCGCTCGCGGCTGAGTTGGCCGGAAACCCGCTGTCTGCTGTGGCGGTGGGAGCTGTCAACGACAGCGCCTTGGATGTTCTCGACGATTAGCTCTCAGGCTTCCATTCCTTTTCTTTTTCGTTTACTCATCGGAGAGGTGTGACGTGTCGCGATACCTCTACCTCGTCCGTCACGGTGAACAGGTCGATGCAGAATTCGGCCTCCCCGATGGCCCGCTGTCACCGCGAGGTAAGCGTCAGGCCGAGCTGATTGCTGAGCGCCTGAGTGGGGTTCCATTCGACCGCGCTTTTTCTTCCCCAATGGAGCGGGCAATGGAGACAGCGCAAGCGATGACCTCGAGGATGCCCTCGCTTGAGGTTGAGCCTTCGGCGCTCCTGATGGACTGCGTTCCTTCTGGGCCCAGCCCCGATATGCCCTCGGTCTTCGAGTCTTTTTATGGGGGAGTAAGCGCCGAAGAAATTCAGGCCGGCGAAGCTCAGATGGCTGATGCTCAGGCTGAGTGGCTCACCGTGAGAGCAGGCGACACTCACGAGCTTCTCATCACCCACAACTTCGTCATCGCCTGGTTTGTTCGTGAAGTCTTCGGGGCACAGCCGTGGCGATGGATAGGGATTAACCAAGCCCACTGTGGACTGACGATTATTCGAGTGCGAAGCGCCAAACCTGCAGTCCT
>JALQTQ010000511.1 GCA_023263995.1 Akkermansiaceae bacterium
GTCCCGATGCCAGATCTCGACCGAGAGATTGGCATCGAGGAACAGCACCCCGAGGGCTTCAGTGAAGGCGCTCATCAGGTGCGCTTGGCCGAGCGCAGGACTTGCGGCCGGGTGCAGATCGGCAGCGGGTTGCTTTCGATCTCAAGCCGCACCCATTCGTCACGGTCACGATCCGGGATCATCCGCGCATAGAGCGGCAGGCCGAGCGTGTTCACCGTTTCAAACGTATCAGCCGGGGCGTAGTAAATCTCGAAGAGCCCCTCGACGCCTTCGGGATAGAAATACGCCTTGTCAGTCGGCACACCGAAGCCAAGCCCGCCCCGGTAGCGGCGGAAGGTGATGCCTCCGAAGCTGACTTCTTCGCCGACGCGGCCGCGCAAATCGGCGGCGGCGGCAGTGTTCAGATAGGTCTCGCGCACCTCCTTATGAGCTACGAGATCTGCAAAGAATGCCGAGCCGCATTCAGCGCGCAGCTGCACCTGACCGGCAGCAAGCCCACCGAGGCTGTCTTCCACGCTTTCGATCAGCGCCTGGCAGCGCTTGCGCAGTGCGCCCGAGGCCGGGCTCGCATTGTCGAGGTCAAAATCGACCTCTGCCGCAGGCGTGATGCCAAATTCGGTGTAGTAGTTGATGACCGTGGCGCCGTCCTTTGGGTCCTTCACCACGCCCTGGATCCCGTTGAAGAGGTGGAACTCGAAGGTGGCCTCGGCATCGTTGCGCAGCCGTCCCATCTTGCGGGCTACTTCAGTCTGGACCTGCTGAGTGGCGGTTTCCGAGCCGAAATCCCGGATCGCTTGGATTTCAGAGGCCCAAAGCACGTCCTGCTTCTTGAACTGACGGCAGACAAAGGCACGCATATCGCGGCGTTCGGGCACCTGTT
>JALQTQ010000512.1 GCA_023263995.1 Akkermansiaceae bacterium
CCTTGCCAGACACGATGCGCTGCGCCCCAACGGGCAGCAGTTTTTGCAGGTAATCCCCCCGCGCGTGGAAAAACACCAACTGAAATGCGGTTTCCGCGTCTTCGACAGTGATGCGATAGGCCCCGCCCTTGGTTCGCGGGGCTTTATGCGCGCCCACCGTGACCTGCACCGTGATCACATCCGGCAGAACCGCCCCCCGCACGCTGGCCCGCATAGCCCTGTCCACCCCCGAATAGGGCAAGGTAAACAGCAAATCGCGCGGTTTGCTGATACCGATCTGCGCCAAATGCTGCGCGGATTTCGGCCCCACGCCGGGCAGCGTTTCCAGCTCCGCGAAAAGCGGGAACAGGGCTTCGGGCCGCCCGCTCATGCGTCGCCGATCAGCGCCAGCCAGCCGTCTTCGTCCAGCGTCATGATCCCCAGTTCAGCGGCTTTTTTCGCCTTCGATCCCGCCCCCGGCCCGGCCACCAGAATATCGGTTTTCTTGCTGACCGATCCGGCCACTTTCGCGCCCAAGGCTTCGGCGCGGGCCTTAGCCTCGGCCCGTGTCATTTTTTCCAGCGTGCCGGTGAACACCACGGTTTTGCCCGCTACGGGGCTGCCTGTGGTGTCCGGGGCTTCGACCGCTTGAATGTCCAGTTCCTGCACCAGCCGATTGATAGACGCGCGTTCGGCGGATTGCGCAAAGGCGGACACCAGTTCCACCGCGACAATCGTCCCGATCCCATCCACGCCCACCAGTTCATCCCATGCCTCGCGGGCCGTTTGTGCCAAGGCAGGGTCCGCCGCCCAAATCGCCGCTTTGGTATCCGCAATCCGCGCCCGCCGCCCCTGTGCCGTTGCGGCGGCGCGTTCATCCAATACGGCGGCTTCG
>JALQTQ010000513.1 GCA_023263995.1 Akkermansiaceae bacterium
AGATCTTTAACCTGATATATAAACCAATTGCGATTAGTAATGCACTGGCAATAAATGGAATTCGCCAGCCAAAGTTAAGAAAATCTTCCTTGGTCAACATTTCAGTTAAGATCAAAAAGATCCCGCCAGACATTAATAAGCCCAATGGTGCTCCTAATTGAGGAAACATACCAAACCAAGCACGTTGACCCTTCGGTGCATTCTCCACAGCCAATAAGACTGCTCCACCCCATTCACCGCCCAAGCCAAAACCTTGCCCAAATCTGCATAGAACAAGCAATATTGGCGCCAAAATACCCACAGATTGATAACTTGGGAGCAAACCAATCATAATGGTCGATAAACCCATGGTAAGCAAAGCAGCAACCAGTGTAGCCTTGCGGCCAATTTTATCGCCAAAATGTCCAAAAAATGCTGAACCAAGAGGTCTAGCAAAAAATGCAACTGCAAAGGTTGCTAATGACTGCAGCATTTGTGTGGTTGGACTGGATTCTGGAAAAAAAAGATACGGAAAAACCAAGATTGCCGCATTGGCATAGATATAAAAATCAAAAAATTCAATGGTCGTGCCGGCAAGGCTAGCCAATAAAACAGTCGTTTTAGAATTAGTTTTATTTGTCATTAAAAGCTTTACGATAGATTAATCAGATGACAATCTAACATAAAGCTTCATAAAGTGTTAATCCTTGGAATCGGGAACAAATCTTAATACCGCACTATTAATGCAGTATCGCTTGCCAGTGGGTGGAGGCCCGTCATTGAATACATGCCCCAAATGAATCCCGGAGCTTGCACTGAGCACCTCAACTCGCATGCCATCGTCATGAAATGATAATGCACCAGGAATGGGATCAAAGAAACTAGGCCAA
>JALQTQ010000514.1 GCA_023263995.1 Akkermansiaceae bacterium
TACTCTGCATGGTCTGAGCCCCCGGCCTTTTCATCAAAAACTTGATAACGTTTACTAAGGTCGCCGCCGCTGCTTTTTATAATATAGTTTTTAAAGCCGCCTGCGGTTCTATAAGATTCAGGATTGTTATATTCTTTTTTATCAAGTACGCCTAATGTTATTGTGTAGTTGTAACTATTATGATTTCTTAAAGGATTTGGTATTCTACTTGCTGACGAATCATCTCCTTCATAAGGCGACAGATATCCATTATCAATAAAATCACTAAATGCGCTTCTTTCAGATAGTTCTCTAAATTGAGATAATACTAATCCGTATTCTTCTCCAGTTAACCCTGCAAGATCTGCAATGCCTCTTTCAACAATTTTTAAAGGATTATTTAATAACCCTGTTAGCTCTTCTGCATTTCCTATTAATCCTTGCAACTTGTTTTGAACTTGACCTATTAACTTAGTTGCATCGCCGCCTAAAAATCCGCCAGCAATCGCACCAAACGCTGCGCCCTTGCCACCATTAAGTAGTCCACCTAGTGCGCCGCCTACAGCCGCTGAATTTATTTGGCCAGAACTTAACCCTGTAGCTGCACTAAGTCTACTACTAAACTGGTTAGCAGCAGTACTGAAGTCTTGACTAACTGTGTTAACTGTTGATTTTACAGAGTTAACTGCGGTTGTTAAATTACTTTTGAGAGATGCGCTTAGGTTAAATGCCATATTAGAATCCTAAAGTATTTCTTAATGCTGACGGATCAGGCAAGTAAATTTTTGTTCCTGCAACAAAATCAAAAACTGGATCTTTTAATATATCCATATTGCGTTGTGCAAATACCCACCATAATTCTCGTCTTCCATATGTAATATGTGCTAAC
>JALQTQ010000515.1 GCA_023263995.1 Akkermansiaceae bacterium
CCGGAGATGCAATCTTTGCTGCCAAGAAGGAGCAGGACGCGGAGTTAGAAGTCGAGCACAAGGCAAATCTCGAGAAAAAGCTTGACCTCCTGAAGAAAGCTGAAGCTATCGACGTCGCAAACCTGGATCTGGCCAAGAAGGCGATCAGCGAAATACAGGCCGCCTGGTCAAAGATCGGACATGTTCCCAAGGATCAGGTGAAGTCTGTCGAGTCGAGACTTCGTGCTGTTGAATCCAAGATCTCTGAAGCACAGAGAGAAGCTTGGCAGCGAACCGACCCTGCGGCGAAAGCAAGGAGCAACTCTCTTGCCACTCAGCTCGAGGGTGTTATTGCTGTGCTGGAGGCGGAGCTAAAGTCTGCTCCTGCCGGCAAAAAGAAAGAGATCCAGATACAAATCGACTCACGCAAGGCTCTTCTCGAAGCTGCTCAGAACGCGGTCGATTAGGCGCTCTTTACCCGATAAACGTCATAGACGTTGTCGATTCTTCGAACCTGATTCAATAGATGGTCGAGGTGCGAGGGGTCTGCCATCTCAAAGACAAACTTTGAAATCGCCACCCGGTCCCGTCCAGTAGTGACCGATGCGCTCAAAATGTTGACGTGGGACTCGGTTAGCACTCGCGTCACATCAGACAAAAGCCCTGATCGGTCGAGGGCCTCTACCTGAATTTGCACCATGAAGACACCACGGGCCTCGTCGGCCCAGGAAACCTCAACGATTCGCTCTTGCACAAGGCTCTTGACGTTCTTGCAGTCGACGCGGTGAACGGACACCCCTTCGCCTCGCGTGATAAATCCAGTTATGTCGTCACCCGGCACAGGTGTGCAGCAACGTGCCATCTTGGTCATAACATCGG
>JALQTQ010000516.1 GCA_023263995.1 Akkermansiaceae bacterium
TGGTTCTGAATAAAGATAACCCAAATCTTGCGATGCTTGCATGCATGCACCCCATCCTCGCCGACGCGCCGCAAATATTTTTGGGCCGCGACGATGGAACGATGCTTTTTGCAACCGATATTTCCAACTGGGAACCGCCATCCGATCAAGAGGCGCAATCGCTTGGATTCTTTGATCCGACTGAACAGCGTCATCCCGATTTACCTGCGTCGCATGTGTTTCTTGAGTTAAGGGGATGCATGAATGCACTAAGTGCGCGAGATTGTGAATTGGCTGCAACAGCGAGGGCGTTGTTTCAATGGCACCAAAGCCATAAATTCTGTTCTCGCTGTGGCGGTCGCAGCGCAATGACGCAGTCGGGGTGGCAGCGAAACTGTAACAATTGTAATGCATCACACTTTCCACGTACCGATCCAGTTGTGATCATGTTGATCACTCACGGGGATGATATGTTGCTTGGGCGTTCACCAAATTTTCCCGAAAAAATGTATTCTCTGTTGGCTGGATTTTTAGAGCCAGGTGAAACGATTGAAGCCGCCGTTCGCCGCGAAGTTTTGGAAGAGACGAATGTGGAAGTCGGTCCTGTGACGTATCTTGCCAGCCAACCATGGGCATTTCCAAATTCACTGATGATAGGGTGCCACGGACACGCCACATCCAAGCAGATTACAATCGACCCGCACGAAATCGAAGATGCACTTTGGATTTCAAAATCTGAGATGATGGATGTGTTTGCGGGTACAAACGACACTCTTTTCCCCGCGCGTTCGGGATCAATTGCGCATTTTTTAATAAAAAACTGGCTTGCAGATCGCTTGGACTAGGGTATTCAGAGTTGGGG
>JALQTQ010000517.1 GCA_023263995.1 Akkermansiaceae bacterium
GACGTGTCAAAGGCAAGGGACATGATCCAGAGGGCTGTGAAGGGCCTCAAGGAACTTGGACACCACATGAGGGATGTGTCGGAGTCTCTTGCCGGGGTGCAGTCAGATGAAGAGTCTGTTGCCACCCTTCAGGGGGTGATGGACCTGTTTAAGCCCGAGGTTACTGACAGTGCTGCCTGATCCCAAGGTGTGTGTGGGGTTTATTGAGTAAAGTAAACACTCAGGGCTGGACCTCAAAGGTGATCTCGAGCCTGGCGTGGTAGGAGCACTTCTGCTCACAGAATTCCTCGAGGTGCTTTGTCTCGAGGTCTGCAATCTCCTCCGAGGTGGCACCCGGGGGGGGCCTGAAGGAGGCGAGTGCCTCCTCGCCCTCCTGGAGGTCGAGCCAATCCCTTGTCCCCACCCTGCTGACCTCGACGGAGAATGCATTGAGGTTCTTGGTGGGGAGCTTGCTGAGGACCCTGGTCTTGATGGTGTTGCAGCAGGTGGAGAAGGTGTCCTTCTGGACCTGTTTTTTTTAGGATGCGTGTGTCAGGGTGAGACTGTGGTTCGCCTTCTCAGAGGTGTGCCTGTGTGTGCATGTAGGGGGTGTCCTTCTGGACCTGTTTTTTTAGGATGCGTGTGTCAGTGCTGCGACTTGAACGAGGTGATGTGCATGTTTTGGGCTGGGTGTCCTGCCTTGTACCACTCGTTGTCGATCTTCTGCTGGCTATCGATGTCACTGCCCAGGAGGTCCCTGTTGGCACGGAGGAGTGCAATGGCGGGGTGCTTCTCATGAACAAAGACATAGGAGCAATCCGTGGTCTCGAGGACCCCATGCTTCTCGAGGTTG